>DAITNE010000053.1:0-8015 GCA_036834765.1 Methylocella sp. | reverse complement strand
TAGCCCTTCTTTCCGACGCAAATGATCTTGACCGTCTTGCCCTCGCCGGTCAGCGCCACGGCCCGCTCGCGCGCGAGACGCGCGATCGAGGCGTTGAAGCCGCCGCAAAGACCGCGTTCGGCAGTGCAGACGACAAGCAGATGCACCCCCTCGCGGCCGGTGCCGGCGAGAAGCTGCGGCGCCTGCGAGCCAGTGCCGGCGGAGGCGGCCACAGACGCCAAAACCTGCCCCATCCGCTCCGCGTAAGGCCGCGCCGCCTCGGCGGCTGTCTGCGCTCGCCGCAGTTTTGCCGCCGCCACCATTTGCATGGCCTTGGTGATCTTCTGCGTCGCCTTGACGGAGGCGATCCGGTTACGCAGGTCCTTCAACGAGGGCATGGACGATCCGCTTCGTTATCTACCAGGTGTTTGTCAGGCGAAGTTCTTGGCGTAGGCTTCGACGATCGACTTCAGCTCGCTGGCCGAAGCATCGGAAAGATCTTTCGAATTGCGGATCGTCTCGAGCAGACCGGCGTGGTTCTTGCGCACCAGGGCGAGAAGCCCGTCTTCGAAAGCCCGCACGCGACTGACCGGCAACGCGTCGAGATAGCCATTGACGCCGGCGTAAATGACGACGACCTGCTCCTCGGTCTTGAGGGGCGCGAACTGCGACTGCTTCAGAAGTTCAGTAAGGCGCGCTCCCCGCGCGAGCAGCCTTTGTGTCGTCGCGTCGAGATCGGAGCCAAACTGGGCGAAGGCGGCCATCTCGCGGTATTGCGCGAGTTCGCCCTTGATCTTGCCGGCCACCTTTTTCATCGCCTTCGTCTGCGCGGCAGAACCGACGCGCGACACCGAAAGGCCGACGTTCACGGCGGGACGGATGCCCTGGAAGAAGAGGTCGGTTTCGAGGAAGATCTGGCCATCGGTTATCGAAATCACATTGGTCGGAATATAGGCCGAAACGTCGTTCGCCTGCGTCTCGATGATCGGCAGCGCCGTCAGCGACCCCGCGCCATTTTCGTCGCGGAGCTTCGCCGCGCGTTCGAGCAGACGCGAATGCAGGAAGAAGACGTCGCCAGGATAGGCTTCGCGGCCGGGCGGCCGGCGCAGCAACAGCGACATCTGGCGGTAGGCCACCGCCTGTTTAGACAGATCGTCGTAGACGATCAGGGCGTGCATCCCATTGTCGCGGAAATATTCGCCCATGGCGCAACCGGAGAAGGGCGCGAGGAACTGCAACGGCGCCGGATCGGAGGCCGTCGCCGCGACGATGATTGAATATTCCAGCGCGCCGTTTTCTTCGAGGACCTTCACGAATTGGGCGACGGTGGAGCGCTTCTGTCCGATTGCGACATAGACGCAATAAAGCTTGGCGCTTTCGTCGTCGCCCTGATTGATCGACTTCTGGTTGAGGATCGTATCGAGCGCGACGGCGGTCTTGCCGGTCTGGCGGTCGCCGATGATCAATTCGCGCTGACCGCGTCCGATCGGGATCAGCGCGTCGATCGCCTTGAGGCCCGTCGCCATCGGCTCATGCACGGATTTGCGCGGAATGATGCCGGGCGCCTTGACGTCGACGCGGGCGCGCCGCGTGGCGTTGATCGGGCCCTTGCCGTCGATCGGATTGCCGAGCGCGTCGACCACGCGGCCAAGCAGCTCCTTGCCGACGGGGACGTCGACGATGGCGCCGGTGCGCTTGACCGTCTGGCTTTCCTTGATGTCGCGGTCCGAGCCGAAAATCACGACGCCAACATTGTCGACCTCGAGATTCAGGGCCATGCCGCGCACGCCGTTTTCGAACTCGACCATTTCGCCGGCCTCGACGTTGTCGAGACCATAAACGCGGGCGATGCCGTCGCCGACCGAGAGCACCTGGCCGACTTCGGTGACCGAGGCTTCATTGCCGAAGCCGGCAATCTCGTTCTTGAGGATTTCGGAAATCTCTGCGGCGCGGATATCCATCAGCCGACCTCTTTCATGCGTGCGCGGATCGAATTGAGCTTGGTTTTGAGCGAGCTATCGACCATGCGGGAGCCCAATTGGACGATCAGGCCGCCGATGATGCTTGGATCGACCTTGACGTCGACCTCGACGCGGTCGCTGCCGGCGATCGAGGCGAGCGCGCTCTTCAGCGCCTCGACGTGCTCGTCCTTCAGCGGTTCGGCGACGGTGACGGCGGCGCGGCTGAGGCCCCTTGCGCGATCGTACAGAACATTGAAATCGCGGATCATGTCGGAGATCGCGAAAAGCCGGCGCTTCGTCGCGACGAGCTTCAGGAACTTCGCGGTCACGCCCGTAATTCCCGCCCGATCGAGCAGCGCGCCCAGCACCTTGACCTGCTGCTCGGCGGAGAAGACCGGGCTGCGCACGAAATTCCTGAGGTCTTCGCTCTCGGCGATCAGATTGGCGAATGTCGCGAGATCGGCGGCGACTTCATCGGTCGTGTGGGTTTCCTGCGCCAACGCGAACAGCGCCTGAGCGTAACGCCCCGACATTCCGGAAACGAGGGTTTCTTGCTGCGCCAAACGATTCCCCAACCGTTCAAAAAACCCGGCCTGTCCGCGCTTTCAGGCGGCGGCCCAAACAGCTAGGGGCGCGAACAAACCTTAAAAACGGGAGACCGAAGACGGAAGCTGCGAGGCGCGGCGAAGCAAAGCGACCGCGCCCTCACGGCGAGAGGGTTGCTAACATAGGATGTTTTACGGCGCAACCCTGGCCGCGTTGAATGGCGCCGGTCAGCGGCAAAACAACGCAAGCTGAACCTTTGGCGCGCCTGCGCAGGCGGTTCTAGCGCCTTGGCGGCTTTGGGCGCGCGGACCCGGCAATTCGCCAGAGCGCGCGCAGGGCGATCGCCTCGGCGAGTTTGGGCTCTCGCCGCAGCTTGTTGATCGCCTCGGCCAGAATTTCGACGGCGCGGGCGAGCCGCGCGGCGGTCCAGGTGCGAAGATGCGCGTCGAAGATTTGGGCGCGGCGGGGGCCCCCGCCAAAAGGCGCTCGCGCCGGCGCGCCGGCATCGAGATCGAGCCGGGCGCGGCGTAGACCGAGGGCGTGCCGGAGCGCCGCGCCGAGCAGGAGACCGGCGTCGCCGCCTTGCGTCAGCGCGCGGCGCGCGCCGGCCTCAAGCGCGCCGAAATCGCCGTCGAAGGCGCCGTCGACGGCATGATCGAGCATGAGGCTGGAAGCGTCCGAGACGATCGCTTCGATATGGTCGACATTAATTTCAGCCGCGCCATGGGCGTAAAGAAACAGCTTCGACAGTTCGGCCCGCGTTGCAAGCCGATCCTGGCCGAGGAGGGAGACAAGCAGCGCTCGCGCCTCCGGCGCGACGCCGATGTTCGCGCCGGCGGCCTCTGCGTCGATGAGATGGGCGACGTCTTTCGGGGAATCGGGGTAGCACTCAATCGCGGCGGCGTTTTTCTCCCGCTCGCACAGCCGGCGCAGGGGCGCGTCTCTTTTCAGGGCGCCGGCCTCGATGACGATGGTGCAATCGCGCGGCGGCGCGGCGACGACGCTCTCAAGCGCGCTGATGAAGGCCTTCCCCTGCGATTCGATCCAGATCGCGCGTCGGCCGCCGAAAAGGCCGATGGTGTTGGCCTCATCCGCCAGACGCAGTGGGTCGGCGGAAAGATCGTCCCCACTTACGCGCAAGAGCTGGAATGGGTCCTTCGGATCGTCGACGGCGTTGCGAACGACCGCCCGCGCACGCTCGGCGACGAGGCCAAGATCGGGGCCGAAGACGAGATAAAGATAAATATGAGGCGCGGGGCGCCCCAGAAATTTGTCGGCCTCGGAATTTTTGACTGCGACCAATTTTTCGGCGTCCTCTCCGCAGAAGCCGGTCCCATGACCCGCCCGGACAGAAGCGCATTCTATCCTTTTTCGGCGAAAGCGGCGGCGATATTGGTGCGGATCTGTTCGGCGAGGAGCCGCGCATCGCGGATCTCGGCGTCGCGCGAGGCGCGGATGTTGGCGTAGCGCTGCGAGTTGCGGTCGTAGCTCGCAACCACGGTCGCCACGCCCTTCGTGATCGGGTCGCCGCCCTGGGTCGGGGTCAGCGTGTATGTCGCCGTGACGACGACGGTTCCCGACGTCGGATAGCCTGTCACCGTGTCGATGAGCGGCGACTGCACATTTTCAGTCAAAGAGATCTTCAGTAAGAATCTCGGATCGACCGGCGCGCCCGTGCCGTTCAGGCCGAAGATCAGCTCGTTTTCGAGATAATGCCCCAGGCGGTCCCCGATCGGCGCGATCTTGATCGCCTGCAGCTGGCTGGCGACGTCGCCGCCGCTCGCCAGCGTTCCGTAGAGCGGCTGCAGGCAACCGGCGAGCGGCAGGCTCGCGAGCGCCAGAAGGGCGAACGCCAAGGTTCTTGACGCGAAACCCCCGGGCAAACCCCAGCGGCGCGGTGGTTCATGCGACGACATTCACGATCCTTTGCGGAACGATGATGACCTTTTTGACGGGGCGCCCTTCGAGAGCGCGCTGAACCGCCTCCAAACCTAATGCGGCCGCTTCGATTGCCGCCGCGCCGGCGGCGCGATCGATGACGAGGTCGGCGCGCTTTTTTCCATTGACCTGCACCGGCAGCTCAATCGTGTCCTCCTTGACGAGCGCCCTGTCGGCGACCGGCCAGGGCGCCTCAGAGACGAGATCCTCATGGCCAAGCCGCGACCAGCATTCTTCGGCAAGATGCGGCATCATCGGGGCGAACAGCAAAACAAGGATTTCCGCCGCCTCGCGAAACGCATAGCGCATGTCGGGCGCAATGTCCGCGCTCTCCACCGCGCCGACGGCCGCGCCGAGCTTGTTCGCGAGGTCATGCACCTGCGCGATGGCGCGATTGAAGCGCAGGCGCTCGATGTCCTCCTCGACCTTGAGGAGGCTCGCGTGAACCGCCCGCCGGATGGCGACGGCGGCGGGCGAAAAATGAGCCGGCGGGGCCTTGCCGCCCTCGCCGCCCAGAAACCTAAGTTCGCCGACGAGCCGCCATAGGCGCTGCACGAATTTACCCGCGCCCTGGACGCCCTCCTCGGTCCAGATCACATCGCGCTCCGGCGGCGAGTCGGACAAGACGAACCAGCGCGCCGTGTCGGCACCGAATGTCGAGATGATTTCGTCCGGATCGACCGTGTTGCGCTTCGATTTCGACATTTTCTCGATGCCGCCGATCAGCGCTTCCTCGCCGCCGTCGAGGCGGAACGCGCGCCGGCCCTCGGCGCTGGCGTCAATCCTGACGTCCGCCGGCGAGAGCCAGTCGCCGGTCTCAGCATCGCGGTAGGTCTCATGCACCACCATGCCTTGCGTGAAAAGTCCGGCGAAAGGCTCCTTCAAGGGGCCGACATGGCCGCTCGCCTGCATCGCCCGCGTGAAGAAGCGGGCGTAGAGCAGATGCAGGATCGCGTGTTCGATGCCGCCGATATATTGATCGACGGGCAGCCATTTCGCGATGGCCTGCGGGCTCGTCGGCGCCGCTTCGTTCCAGGGGTCCGTAAAACGCGCGAAATACCACGAGGAATCGACGAACGTGTCCATCGTGTCCGTCTCGCGCAGCGCGTCGGAGCCGCAGTTGGGGCATTTCACATGTTTCCAGGTCGGATGCCGGTCGAGCGGGTTGCCGGGCGCGTCGAAAGCTACGTCCTGCGGCAGTTCGACCGGCAGATCGGCGGCCGGAACCGGGACCGCCCCGCAATCGGGACAATGGATGATCGGGATCGGACAGCCCCAGTAGCGCTGGCGCGAAATGCCCCAATCGCGCAGGCGGAAGTTGACCTGGCGCGTCGCCTGCGGCCGGTTGCCGATCGAGCGCGCCTCGAGACGTCGCGCCACTTCCTCCTTCGCCGCCTCCACGCTCATCCCGTCGAGAAAGCGCGAATTGATCAAAACGCCGTCGCCGTCATAGGCGACGTCGGAGATCGCGAAGCTGTCCGGATCGGCGCCGGGCGGGCAGATCACCGGCGTATTGCCGAGACCATAGGCGTTGGCGAAATCGAGATCGCGCTGGTCATGCGCCGGACAGCCGAAAATGGCCCCGGTCCCATAGTCCATCAAAACGAAATTGGCGACATAGACCGGCAGCAGCCACGTCTCATCGAACGGATGGCGGACCTCGAGGCCGGTGTCGTAGCCCTTCTTCTCCGCCGTTTCGATCGCTGCGACCGACGTGCCTCTTTGCCGGCACTCCGCGATGAAGGCGGAGAGCGCCGGGTCCGCCTTGGCGCAATCGGCGGCGAGCGGATGATCCGGCGCAAGCGCAATGAACCGCGCGCCGAACAGCGTGTCCGGCCGCGTCGTATAGACCTCGATCTCGCTTTCGCGAAGGCTCAGGGTCGGCTCAAGCTCGAAGCGAACGAGGAGGCCCTCGGAGCGGCCAATCCAGTTGGCCTGCATCAGCCGCACTTTTTCCGGCCAGCGCTTCAGCGAATCGAGCGATTGCAGCAGATCCTCGGCGTAATCGCTGATCTTGAAGAACCACTGCGTCAGTTCGCGCTGTTCGACGAAAGCGCCCGAGCGCCAGCCGCGCCCGTCGATCACCTGCTCATTGGCGAGCACGGTTTGATCGACCGGGTCCCAATTGACCTTCGAGCGCTTGCGGTCGACGAGGCCGGCGGCCAGAAAGTCGAGAAACAGCTTCTGCTGATGCTTGTAATAGGCCGGATCGCAGGTCGCGATCTCGCGCGACCAGTCGAGCGACAGGCCCATCGACTGGAGCTGCGCGCGCATGCTGGCGATGTTTTCATAGGTCCAGGCCGCCGGGCTGGTCTTGTTCTGCATCGCCGCATTCTCGGCCGGCAGACCGAAAGCGTCCCAGCCCATCGGATGCAGGACGCTGAAACCGCGCGCGCGCTTGTAACGAGCGATGACGTCGCCCATCGTATAATTGCGCACATGGCCCATATGAATGCGTCCCGACGGATAGGGAAACATCTCGAGAACATAATATTTTGGGCGCGAATCGGCGTTATCGGTGCGGAAGGTCGCCGATTCATCCCAAATCCTGCGCCATTTCGGTTCCGTTTCGCGGGCGTTGTAACGCTCGAAGTCCATGAGGTGATTGCCGATCGCAGATATGAGAAAAGCCTCGGTTGCGCTCACACAGCATTATTTGCCAGGGAGGGTCGATCTAGCCGCCCTGATCGGATCGCTTCCAGCCTGGCCCAGTCATCTTGTCAAATACGCCGCTTTTATGTGAATGGAAGGTAAGAGCATTGCATCAAAGCGTGAAAAATTCCGCAACTGCGCAGGAACGCCTCAAAGAGGTTCGCCAGGCGATCTCGCGCGCCGCGCGCGACGCCGGGCGTGATCCCGGGGAAGTCGCCTTGGTGTGCGTGTCGAAGACCTTCCCCGCCGCCGAGATCGAACCGGTGCTGAAGGCGGGGCAACGGATTTTCGGCGAAAACCGCGTGCAGGAGGCGATGGAGAAATGGCCGCTCTTGCGAAAGGCCTATCCCGGCGTCGAGCTTCACCTCATCGGTCCGCTGCAATCAAACAAGGCGCATGAGGCGACCCAGCTCTTCGACGTCATCGAAACGGTCGATCGCGACAAGATCGCTCGCGCGCTCGCGACCGAGATTCAGAAGACAGGCCGCCATCCCAAGCTGTATGTGCAGGTGAACACGGGGGTAGAACCGCAAAAGGCCGGCGTCCTGCCCTCTGAGGCCGACGCATTCATTGCGCGGTGCCGCACGGAGTTCGGCCTCGAAATCTCGGGGCTAATGTGCATTCCGCCGGTCGACGACCAGGCTTCGCCGCATTTCGCCATGCTGAACCAGATTGCGGCCCGCAACGGCCTTAAAGAGCTTTCGATGGGCATGAGCGCCGATTTCGAGCTCGCCATTCAATTGGGCGCAACCCATGTCCGCGTCGGCAGCGCCATTTTTGGCGCGCGGCCGCAAGCAGCGGAGTAAACGCCGGCGCGCAGCCTCCTCTCACCTGATGGTCAGCACCGTCCGATTGGACAGGCGCGGCAGCAGCCTGCGCAGGTCCTCACAGCGAAGCGCGATGCATCCCTCGGTGGGCGCAAATTCATTGCGCGCGCCC
>DAITNE010000052.1:0-8019 GCA_036834765.1 Methylocella sp. | reverse complement strand
CGAGCCGTGGCGTCAGCGCCTGCTATATGAGCGCCGCCGATTTCTTCCTCGAAATCGTGCTGCCCTATCTCATCCCGCTCGTGCTCGTGCGCGCCGGGGCCGACGTCGGCTTCCATTGCCTTGTCGCCGGCCTTGGCGCGATCGGCGGCCTTTACGAACATGCGGGCTATGATTTTTCGCTCAAAATCCCGCGCGGGGCAGGGGGCCTCAGGGGCCGCTTCTACGACGCCCTGGCCGGCATGGTGACCAGCAAGGCCCATGCGGAGCATCACCGGCGCGGCATGGTCAGCTTCAGCGACGGCTTCGGCAGTCCTGGCATTTGCGATTCGATTTTCGCAACACGCTGGGATCTCGTCGCCGAGCGCGTCCCAACGCGCACGCGGGAGGCGCGCGAAGAGGCCGCGCACTGAGCGGCACTCCGAGTGCGAAAGGCCAGCGCTCGGCTGACCCTCCTTTTCCGAGCTTACGCCGATACTTTGCTGTTTTCCGCTGACTGAATCACCTCGAACCCCTCGAACTCCGGGTGGCCGAGAGTCTTCGGCTTCTGATCGCCGGCGCTTTTATGGGCGTCGCGGAACTGCTCCGATTTCGTCCAGGCGATGAAGTCGTCCTGGCTGTCCCAGACCGTGTGCGAGGCGTAGAGCACGTGATCCTCGCGCTCGGGACCGCGCAGCAAATGGAAGCTGCCGAAGCCCTTGACCTCGCCAAGCCGCGACTGGCGGTTCGCCCACATGTCTTCGAAGGCCTTCTGCGCATCTTTGAGGACCTTGAAACGATTCATCGCGATGTACATGCGGGCTACTCCGGGGCGGGGGATTGGAAACCGAGGCGCGCTGTTGTCTCAGCTCTGCCTTTCATCTCTTGGCGGCGAGTGTGGCGAGCGGATCGATCCTGTCAAGGACGCGAGCCAAAGCTCGCGCCGGCGGAGCCGGAGCTTTCGCATCCTTGACAGGATCTTAAGTCCGCCGCGCCGATAACGTCGGCCGTGAGAACGATTGGCGAATCCGGCCGTCGCTGAGCCTGCGGACGGCGCGCTCAGATCGCCTCCAGGCGAAACAAAGGCTCGAAGGATGGTTCGATCGTCACGCTCCCGATCGGGAGCACGGGCCTTGCTTCGGGCAGGGCGATCCTGTAGCGCGACAAAAGCGTCGCCAGAACGATTTGCGCCTCGGCGAGCGCAAAGGCGAAGCCGATGCAAATGCGCGGGCCCGCGCCAAACGGAATATAGGCCGGCGACTGCGTCCAGGGGGCGGCCTTGCCGGCGAAGCGGTCCGGATTGAAAGCGGTCGGCTGATCCCAGTATTTTCGATGGCGATGCAGAACCCAGGCGCTGATCCACACCGGGTCTCCGGCCGCGATTTTCTCGCCGCAAATTTCATCGGCGTCGATGGAGTCGCGCAAAATATGCGGAACGGGCGGATAGAGCCGCAGGGCCTCGAGGAGTACATTGCGCAGGCGCGGCCAGTGCTGCAAATCGTCGATCGCCGCAGCCCGCTCCGGCGGAAATGCGGCGATTTCCGCGCGCAGGCGCGCCTGTTCTTCGATATCCTGCGTCAGCAGATAGGTCGCCCAGAACATGAGCCGCGACGTCGTCTCGGAGGCGGCGAAGATCATCGTCGCGCATTGCTCGCGGATTTCGGCGTCCGAGAGCGCGTCGTCGGCGTCGCCGCCCGCAAGGCTGAGCAGCAGGTCGAGCATGTCGCGCCCTTCCGCCTTCGCGCAGTCGCCCTTGCGCTCTGCGACGATTTGATCGATCGCCGCGAACCAGGCTCTCTGAAAGCGCGCGCGCCTGCGCGTCGCGAAGGCGAAGGCGCTCTCGCTTGGCGCCAGTATGTCAAGAAAGTTGGGGCGCCCGGGACCTTCGACATAGACGCGCACCATGGCGTGCAGCCGGTTTCGCGTGGTGCTTTGCGGCAGGGAAAACAGGGCGCGAAGCACCGCTTCGAGGGACGTATCGTGAAAGACTCGAGACAGATTGGCGAGCGGCGTTTTTTCAAGGGAGCACAGCAAATGGCGCGCCGCCTCGTGAAAATGCGGCAGCAGAAGGTTGACGCTGACCGGCGCGAAGGTCGAGGCCAAAAGACGGCGCTGGCGGCGCCATTGCGCGCCTTCCGCCGCGAAAAGGGCCGAGCCGCCGAGCGGACGCACGACGCGCCGGACGGCGATGGGGCGTTCATAATTGGCGGCATTGGCCGTCAAGACGTGGCGCAGACCTTCAAGATCGTTGACGAGGGTGGTGTCCCGGCCGAGGATCCTGCGCCGGTTGATAAGCGTCTCGAACGCGGACTCCGGCCAGATCGAAAGGCTGGAGCGCGTCATATTCAGCAGCATGCGCCAGTCGGGCAGGTCCTTCGGATGGATTTTCGGCGCGGGGGGAATGAACGGCAAAGGGGGTGGGTTCATCACAGGCGGAAACTCATTTTCGGGGAACGGCGCGCCGACGCCGACGAGGCGCGCCGTCGAACGCGATGGCCGTCACCTTTTATTAGCCGGGGTGAGTGTGGCGGCCGGATCGGCGCTGTCAAGGACGCGTAGCGCCGGGTTCGCCGGACCGCCATGGGCCCTAAATTTACGCCGGCTGCCCGGCGCCAGGCCAGCACGGCGGCGCGCTTGATGCATGATGCTTGGATCACCCTATAGTCATCGCCACATTAATCATCGCCATAAAGCTCTCGCGTGATTCCGTGCCACAAACAATGAAAGCCAGCCAAAATCCCGGCGAAAACGGCGCCAAGGCCGTTCTGCTCGACATCGAGGGCGTCATTTGCGTCGGCGAGGACGTCTTGCCGGGTTCGCTCGCCGCGATCCGGCGCATTCGCGACCTTGGCGTTCCGCACAAATTCATCACCAACACGACCCGTCGTCCGCGCCGCCAGATCGTCGAGGATCTGGCGCGGCTCGGCGTTGACGCCGCGGAGGAGGATGTCTTCACGCCATCGATTGCCGCGCGGGATCTGCTCGCCAGCCAAAATCTCGCGCCGCTCCTCATCGTGCATCCGAATCTGCGCGAGGATTTCGCGGGGCTGCCGGATCGCGCGCGCGACGCCTCGGCGCCCGGCGGATTCGACGCCGTCGTGGTCGGCGATGCGGGCGTCTTTTTCACCTATGATCTTCTGAACCGCGCCTTTCGGATTCTGGTCGATGGCGCGGCGTTTTTTGCGCTGGCGAAAAACCGCAATTTTCTCGACCGCGACGGCAAACTGAGCCTTGACGCAGGTCCCTTCGTTACGGCTCTCGAATATGCGTCCGGCAAGACCGCGACCGTACTCGGCAAACCATCGGCCGCCTTTTTCAAGCTGGCCGTCGAAGGCCTCGGGTGCTCTCCCGCCGATGTCGCCATGATCGGCGACGACGCCGAAGCCGATGTCGGCGGCGCGATGGCGGCCGGGCTTCAGGGTGTCCTCGTGCGCACGGGCAAATATCGGGCGGGACAGGAGACGCGGCTGGCGGCGCCGCCGACCTTGATGGCGGACAACCTCAAGGGCGCTGTCGATCGGCTGTTCGGCTGACGGTCGCGCGCCCTAGATCTCGAAGGATCGCCAGCAGCGTGACGCTGGGCTGAAGACGACTTGTGCGGGAGACAATTTCCCGTACAAGGACGCGGATGAAATCTTGCTGGTTCACGCGTTTCATTTGGGCGATTTTGTGCTCGGCGCTGCTGGCCGCGCCCGTCTTCGCGCAGGATCAGGGCAAACCCGCCGAGGCGACGTTCGTGGCCGCTGCGGCCTGCGCAGGCTGCCACGCGGATCAGACGAAAAGCTGGGCCGGCTCGCATCACGCTGAGGCGATGCAGAAGGCGACGCCCGCGACCGTGCTTGGCGATTTCAACGGCGCCAGCCTCGACCATCACGGCGTCACGACCACATTCAGCCGCAACGGCGACGCCTTCATGGTGCGCACCGAAGGGCCGGACGGGGCGCTGCACGACTATGAGATCGCCTATACCTTCGGGGTCTATCCGCTGCAGCAATATCTGATCGCGTTTCCGGGTGGACGCTATCAGGCGCTTGGCATCGCATGGGACAGCCGGCCGAAGGATCAGGGCGGCCAGCGCTGGATGCATCTTTATCCGAACGAGACGCTCGCGCCGGGCAGCCCGCTGCATTGGACCGGACGCGACCAGACCTGGAACTATCAATGCGCGGCCTGCCACTCTACGGATCTGAAAAAGAACTACGATCCCGCCAGCAACGCCTATGCGACCAGCTGGAGCGATGTGAACGTCTCCTGTGAGGCCTGCCATGGTCCGGGCTCGCGCCATGTCGATTGGGCGAAAGCAAAAGCGGCGGGGAGCGCAGCGGACGATCCCCATCAAGGCCTCACGACCTCGCTCGAGGCGCCGGCGAAGGACGTCTGGCGCATGAACCCCGACACCGGGATCGCCGGGCGGACGGCGCCGGCGGATGGCCGCGAACTTGATGTTTGCGCGGGATGCCATGCGCGCCGCAAGATCATCGCCAAGGATGCGCCGGTCGGGACGCCGTTCCTCGACGCCAATCTGCCCGCGCTGCTGGAGCCCGGCCTCTATCATGCCGACGGGCAGATCGACGGCGAGGTGTTCGAATATGGCTCCTTCATGCAGAGCCGCATGCATCACGCCGGCGTCACATGCTCGGACTGTCATGAGCCGCATAGCCTCGCCTTGCGGGCCGAAGGCAATGCGCTTTGCGCGCAATGCCACCTGCCGGCGAAATTCGACGTCGCCGCCCATACCCATCACGAGCCGGGCAGCGCGGGGGCGCAATGCGTCAACTGCCATATGCCCGCCAAGACCTACATGATCGTCCACGATCGGCGCGATCATAGCCTGCGCGTGCCGCGCCCGGATCTGACGCTCTCGATCGGAACGCCCAACGCCTGCGCCGCATGCCACGCCGACAAGGGCACCGAGTGGGCGGCGCGCATGGTCGCCGAGTGGTTTCCGGGCGGCCGCCAGACGCAGGGCCACTACGGCCTTGCGCTCAGCGCAGGCCGGACCGGCGCCGCCGACGCCGAGCAGCGCCTCGATCAGTTGATCGCCGACGCCGGGCAGCCCGCCATCGCAAGGGCGAGCGCGCTGGCGCTGCTTGGGCCTTACGCCTCGGCGCAGTCGCAGGCCGCCATTGAGGCGGCGCTGAAGGATCCGGACCCGCTGGTGCGAGCCGCCGCGCCGCGCGCGCTGCCCGCCGCGCCGCCGCCCGCCATGGTTCAGGCCTTCGCGCTGTTGCTCAGCGATCCCGTCCGCGCCGTCCGCGTCGAGGCCGCGCGCGCGCTCGCCGGCGCGGACCAGCGCGCGATGACGCCGGAACAGAGAACCGCGCTCGCGGCCGCTTATCTGGAGCTGGTCGACGCCGAGATGACCGACGCCGACCGGCCCGAGGCGCATCTCAATCTCGGCCTCGTCGACATGCGGCGGGGGCAGGGCGCCGAGGCCGAAACGGAATACCAGACGGCGCTGCGCCTCGACCCCGCTTTCGTGCCGGCCCTCGTCAATCTCGCCGATCTCGACCGGGCGCGGGGCGCAGACGACGCTGGCGCTGACTTGCTGCGCAAGGCGGTCGCGCTGGAGCCGGACAACGCCGATGCGCATCATTCGCTTGGCCTTGCCCTGGTGCGTCAGAAAAATTACGCCGGGGCCCTGGCCGAGCTGCGCAAGGCGAGCGAACTTGCCCCCGACAATGCGCGCTACGCCTATGTCTACGCCATCGCGCTGAACACCACGGGCGTGCATCAACGCGCCATGGAGCTGCTAGAAGAGACGCATCGGCGCCATCCGACGGACCGCGACATCCTCCTCGCGCTTGTCTCGATCGCGCGGGAGAATGGCGATGGCGCGGCGGCCCTGCTGCACGCCCGCGAACTCGCCGCGCTTTATCCGGCCGACACGCAGCTTCGCCTGCTCGTCCGCCAACTCGAACAGGGCCAGCCGCAATAGCGGTCTCTTTGGTCTTGCCATGTAATTTTATCCAGAGCGCCGTCGTCTTTTTGGGATCGCGCTCCGGATCGCTCGACGCCGCGATTTGTAGCTTTTCCGACAAGCTTCTGTGTGAGAAAGGGGACTTGCGCGCCCTGGGCCGCCCCCCTTGCGCCGCGCATCAAGGGGGGCGCGGCGACGGCGTGCGGCCGGATCCGCGGTTGGCGCATGGCTGGCACGATGCGTGCTGTCTACCGGATAAAGGCCGTTGGTTGACGTCTCGATTGACGGAAATCCGACAAAATCGCGCTGGCGAGGGGGCCCGCCAGCGCCTGTTTCGAGGTTGCTGCTATGTATCCGCCAGTCACGCGCCAGCCGAATTTTCGGCCCGCGCTCGCGATTGATCAAAAAGGGCGCGCGTTTCAATCGGCGTTGCGCGCCAAATTGCGTGGCGTCGGCTTGCGGCCGACGCGTCAGCGCATGGAGCTCTGCGCCCTCTTGTTCGGGGACGGAGACCGCCATGTCACCGCGGAAAAGCTGCACGCGGAGACGCAGCAGGCGCGCCCGCCGATCTCGCTGGCCACGATCTACAACGCATTAAACCAATTCACCACCGCCGGATTGCTGCGTGAGATCGCGGTGCAGGGATCGCGCGCCTGGTACGATACCAAGACCGGCCCCCATTATCATTTTCTCGTCGAGAACGAGCACGAACTCCTCGACATACCGGCTGACGCCGTCGGCGTTCTAAACCTTCCAGAGCCGCCGGCCGGCATGGAGATCGTCGGCGCCGACCTCATCATTCGAGTCCGAAGGGTTGATCAGAGTCAATGAACGAGCCGCGCGCCCGGAGCATGACGAAACGCAAATCGATCATGCGCGTCATATCATTGTTTTGACGCATGATTTCCTATCCAAAAAATGCTGCAATCTCTCTTGAGATGGTGCTCTGGGATGTCCGAATGGCGGAACGGAAGGCTTGCGTCCTTGGATATTCGAAACAGGTCGAGGAACGCATGGCCGCGAGGCGCCGGATCGCAACCTTAAATACGCAGCGCCCTTAATAATGCCACCAGCGCAACATCCTCAAACTCTATTCGCTGTGCTGGCGCAGGTTTTGGTAACAGGCCCCATGGAACTCAAGGTCGCAGTCCGGATTTCGACCTCATCGGAGGCGATGACGGCGTCGATCGGCTTGTCGAGGCCTTCTACCGGAATATGGATTCGCGTCCGCAAGCGCGAACGATCCGCGCCATGCACGCGAACGATCTCGGACCGATGAAGGCCGTTCTGAAACTCTATCTCCGCGAATGGCTTGGCGGCCCAGCCGAGTACTCGTCGCGGCGCGGTCATCCGCGGCTGAGACAGCGGCATGGCCATTTGCCTATCGGCCCCGCCGAACGCGACGCTTGGCTCGGCTGCATGAATGCCGCGTTGGATGAGGTCGCATCGGACCTGATCCTCCGGGATAAATTGAAAGGCGCTTTCGAGAAACTGGCCGATTGGCTTCGCAACGATTTGGGAAATGAACATGACAAGCATCACTGACACGGCATTCGCATCGCTCGATGCCGAAGGGCGGCTTGTTCTTCGCCTTCATCTACAACGCGGCCGGCGTGCCAATCGCGGCGGGCGCGCTCTATCCCGCGTTCGGGCTATTGCTCTCCCCGATTATTGCGGCGGCGGCCATGGCCCTATCGTCCGTCAGCGTTATCGCCAATGCGCTACGGCTGCGCCGAACGCCGCTCAACTGAGGAGGCGATCATGATGGGATTTGACGGCATGATGGGCGGCGGGATGTGGGGCATGTGGCTGTTTGGCCTCCTGATCTTTGTCCTCGTCGTGCTCGCTATCGCCGCGCTCATCAAATATTTGGGGCGCTAATGGAAAAATCAGACGCTCAGTACCCAAGCCCGAGGTCAGTTCCGGTGGCAAGCCGTGATTCATGAGCGCCAGCGTTAGCGTGCGCATGCGCCGAGAGCGAATTTGTACGCCCGTTCGATCTCAAAGTCCGCAACTTGATTCCAGTCAATGCTGGCGAGGTGGATACTGAGAAAGCTATCTAAGGGCATTGTCACATTGCTGACCAGAGCGCATAAAAAATTCCATCCGCTTGATTCATCATG
>DAITNE010000051.1:0-8022 GCA_036834765.1 Methylocella sp. | reverse complement strand
CCGCCGCCCCCCGGGAAATTGAAGCCGCTGCCGCCGCCAAAGCCGCTGTCGGCGCGGCGCTGGCGCTCGCTGTAGCCGCCTTGCAGCACTTGCCCTAGCACCGCGCCCTGCACGACGCCTTGCAGGATGCCGCCGAGGACATTGGAGATCGCCGCCTCGTTGCTGAACTGGCCCATCGGATTGTCATAGCCGCGCCGGTAGAATTGCGCGCGCTGCGCCTCGATCTCGGAGCGGCGCTGCGCGAGTTGTTGCGCCCGGGCGATGAGGTCCGTGCGCTTGCGATCAGCCACGGCGATATTTTTGTCGTTCGCCTCGATTTGCCGCACGATCGCATCGTCTTGCTGAGACATCGTCTGCGTCGCCTTGTAGTAGAGGCGGCTGATGCTTTCGCGGCTGTCGGCTTCGGCGAGAATCTCGATCGCCTTCGCATAGGCGCCCTGGCTCTCGGTCTTCAGCGCCGCGTCGCGCTCCCGGTCGAGCGCGAGCAGCTTCGCATCCGCGGCCTTGAGGCGCGCGTCCGCCTCGGTCAGCGCCGCCTCGGCGGCGCGCAGCCTGTCCTCAAGCGCGCCCGCACCCGCGGCGGCAAGGGCCGCCTTCTCGATCTCCTCCAGCTTTTGCCGCTCGGCCTCGAAAGCGGCGCGGCAGCGCTCCTCGTGGGCGCGCAGGCGCACTGGTATTTCGTTGAGCATGGCGTAATTCGCGCGCGCGCCCTGGAAGCCCACGAGGCGGGCGATCTTCTCGTCGATGTAGCGCACGAAGAAGCCGGAGCTATATTGCGACGTGCCGAACCCGCGTGACCAGAGATATTTGAACAGCGGGTCGCCCTCATAGGGCTTGCCTTTGGCGGCGCGGTCGGCCTCGGCGCGATCGGCCTTGGCGTCGGCCGCGTCATGGATGCGCTGCGCCCGGTCGACGATGTCCTTCTGGCCGATCCATTCGGTCGAGCCGCGCACCTTCGGCTCGACGCTCGCCTGCAGCTCCTCGAGTTCATTGAGGATGCCAGTGACCTCCGCGGCCTTGGCGGCGCGGTCCGCCTCGGCGCCCGTGCGCGCGGCCTGGGCGTCGTTGATCCGCGCCGCGAGGGCGTCGAGGGACGCCTTGCCCCTGGCGATCAGCGCCAGCGCTTGGCTCTCGGCCGAGGCGAGTTCGCCCGATATCTTCTCGCTCTGCATGGCGTCGAGGCGGGCGCTCGCGAGCTGGCGCAAAAGCCCGCCGCGCGCCGCACGCAGCCGCGCAAGGTCCTGATCCGCGCCCTGCAGGAGACTGGCGCATTCGCTCTCCTGGCTGCGGACGGCGGCTGTCGCCTGCTCGATCTCGCGCAGCGCCTGCTGACCGCTGATCATGCGTTCACCACCCCGTTATCGCCCCGCCCGTCGTCGGAATTGCATAATCGACATTAAGGAAGCCGCGTCGCTTTTCGCCGACCTTCCGGTTCTGGATGATGCCGTCGGCGGCCTTGTCGGCGGCGACCGCATCATAGACCTTCTGGTCGACCCTGAGGCCCCATTTGGTCACCGTTTTCGTAGCGCCGTCTTCTTCGTTCGTAATAGGCATTTCGATCGGCCTGCCGTCCGGGCCGATCGCCTCGACGATAAGATAATAGTTGCGCGCGCCCGTGTTGCGGTCGGGAATCCGGAACACGCCGCTGCGCTCGCCGGGACGCGACACGATCATCAGCTGATAGCTTTGGCGAAGATCCGCGGTGAGCTGCTCCAGCCCTGTGAGCGCCGCCGTCGCGCCGGCGGCGTCGCCGCGGGCGAGTGCGCTTTTGCCATCTGCAAAGAGCTGTTCGGCCTTCGGCGCCGCGGCCGGCGTCTTCGCCTCGGCGAGGACTCCGGCATAGGCCGCATCGAGCGCTTTCGGCAGCGTCTGCGTGAGTTCGACCTCGGCGCGCTCGGCCCGCAGGGCGGCCGGGCGCTGCACCGCAAAATAATAGGCCATCCAGGCGAGGCCGATGGCGCCGATGAGGCCGGCGAGCACGGCGCCGATGCGTCCGCGCGCGATCCAGAGGCGCGCGAGCGTGACGCCAAGACCGGGCTTTGGCGGCGTATAGACGAAGCGGCTTTCCTTCAGGGCCTTGACGCCCTCTTCGATCGTGGCGTCCGAGACCTCGATGCCCTGATCGCGATAGATCTTGCGCAGGCGGGCGATCAGCTCTAGCTCCCGCGCGTCCTCGTCGAGTTCGCGCGCGACGAAGGAATCCTGATGGCGCAACGTGTCGACAACATCCATGGCGAGCATGAGGTCGTCGAGCTTGACGGGTTGAGCGGGCGCGCTTTCGGCCCCCGCCAGCGCCGGGGCCAAGGCGTCAGCCATCGATTCCGAGCGCCTTGCCTTCCGTCACCAGCCGCGCGATGCGCTGGTTGCCGGCTTCGACCGCGTCGCGGATTTCGGCCGAATTCTTGGTCGCCATGTCGCGCATCTCGGCGACGATGCTGAGAGAATGCTCCTGGAAGCTGATGACGCTGTCGACCAGCTTCTTCACCGCATCTGCCCTGATCGTCGGGCCGTAGCCGCTTCGGATGGCGGCCTCCTGCACCTTGCCGCCGATATCGGCGAGAACCTCGATGGATTTCGAGACGCCCTCCTTCATCGCGTCGAGGGAGGCGGTCGATTCATGCAGGCCAAAGAGGCCCGTGAACGAGGCCTTGAGCGCCGTCAACACGCTGTCGTTGGTAGAGAAGAAGCTCACCGATTGCGCGTAGACCCGCTCCTTCGCGTTGGTCGTTTGCATCAGGCGCGCCATGATCACTTCAGAGGTATTGTAGCTGATCGTCAGATTGTCGGCGAGGTCTTTGGCGATCTGATAGCGTTTCTCCTCGTCCTGCACGCGGCGTAGATGCTCGTCGCGCGTCAATTCGAGATTGGCGCGCTCGGCGGGCTCGGTTCCGGCGAAATTGGCGACCGCGTCGGAGGCCGTCTTCAGGCCGGCCTTCGCCGCATCGAGCTTCGCCTCGGCCGATTTCAGAACCTGGAGCGCCAGCACCTCGGATTGCTTCAGAGCCCCGCGATAGTCGCGATAGGCCTCAAGGATCCGCGCCTCGCGCTGGATCTGGTCTTTCGTCGCCGAGGTCACCTCGAGGAAGGTGGCCTTGATCTTGTCGAATCGCACTGCGATCTCGCCGCGGCTGACTTTCATCCAGACATTATTGACGCGCTCGAAGAAATCGATCTTTCCGTCGTCGAGTTGGTCGACCATCATTTTCGCGTCGTCGCGGATCGAATCGAAGCCGCGGGCGATGTCCTGATAGCGCTGGCCGATCGACATCGCCGCGGTCTGCTCGCGCACGACCTCATTGAACACCGAGGATTGGCCCAGCGTCTTGGCGATCACCGCGATCTTGTCGGGCTCGAGATCGGAGATCTTCTCCAGAAGCGCATTGATCGGCGCGTCCTCGACCTTGGCCGGCATCAATCCGAGATCGCGCAATGCGCTATTGGCCTTGTCGAGATATTGCATAGGCGTGCGCACAACGACGTCGCTCATTATATCCTCCCTCAACGATAGGCCCTTGTCCCGGACGCAAAAATTCTTAAACCAAAATGGCATCCGCCGGAAGTTGCTGTGTGGGCGCGGGGCGCTTTTTTGGCTTGAGCCGGGCTCATCTGGAGCTTCGCGCGTTGCGCAGGCGCTTAGGCGATCTCTTGCGCGACGCTGATTCGGTCCCTCGATCTTTCGACGTGAACCCCGAATTAAACGTCGCGGATGCAGCGCACGGTCCTATTGTTACGTTTTGTAACTTGAATTGACTAATGAGAGTAAGTCTTTGAAGTCTAGAATTTTATCGACTTTTTGGCGGGTCCCGGGGGGGCGCCGCGCCGGCTCACGCGGCAGTTCGCTTTTGCTCCCTCGAAGTCATGATGCTAAAGCTCAATTCCCGTTTTCAGGATCCGTTCGATCCTTCGCAGTTGAAGCGCTCTTTCGTTTCGGGCGTTTCTTGAACAATTTGGAAAACCAAGAGACGTGTCAAAGATCAACAGCCTCGAAGATCATGCAACGCGGCGCTTTCGCCTCGCCGGCAAAGCCTATCTGGAGAGCGGCGACCCCTTTTTCGCGCCCGTCGATAGTTTGCGCGACGAGGCGGCCGCGAGCGGGCGCCACTTCACCAGTTTCGCCAACTATGATTATCTCGGGCTGTCCTCGCATCCCGCGGTGAAGAGCGCCGCATCGGACGCGCTCGCAACGTTCGGCGTCGGCGCGCTCGCCTCCCGCCTCGTCGGCGGCGAGCGGTCGATGCATCATCTTCTGGAGGAGGGGCTGGCGAAATTCCTCGGGACCGACGCGGCGCTGACTCTCGTCAGCGGCTATCTCGCCAACGTCACGACGATCGCCCATCTGCTTGGATCGCGGGACGCGCTGTTCATCGACGAGCTCTCCCACAACAGCATCGTCAGCGGGGCCAAAAGCGCCGTCGCCGAAACTATCATCTTCCGCCACAATGATCTTGAGCATCTCGCGTTTTTGCTGAACGAGCGCCGCGACAGCTATCGCAATGTGCTGATCGTCGTGGAAAGTCTCTATAGCATGGACGGCGATGTCGCCGACCTGAACCGCCTTGTCGAGATCAAGGAGGCCCACAACGCCTGGCTGCTGATCGACGAGGCGCATTCCCTCGGCGTGCTCGGCGACGAGGGACGCGGCCTTTGCGAATATTGCGGCGTTGATCCGCAGCGCGTCGATCTCATGATCGGCACGCTGTCGAAGGCGCTCGCCTCTTGCGGCGGATTCATCGCGGGCAAGGCCGCCGTCATCGAATGGCTGCGCTACACGCTGCCGGGCTTCGTCTATTCCGTCGGGCTGTCGCCCGTCATCTCCGCCGCCGCGGCCGCGGCCCTGCGGTTGATGCAGGAAGAGACTTGGCGGCTGCAACGCTTGCGCGACAACGCCGAATTGTTTGTGCGTCTGGCGCGCGAGGCCGGGCTCGACACCGGGCCGGCCATCGGGCGCGGCGTCGTGCCGATCCTTTTCACCGACAGCCTCGAGACCCTGGACGCGTCCCGGCATCTGATGGCCAACGGCTATTACGTGCCTCCGATCATCCAGATCGGCGTGCCGAAGGATCAGCCGCGGCTGCGTTTCTTCATCTCCGCCACGCATACCGAGGGAGAGATCAGGGGCGTCATCGACTTCCTCGCCAAAAGGGAGCCGCTCGCGGCGGCGCGTGCCCAGGCGCTCGGCGCGGTCACCTAGCGCCGGGGCGCGGGCCGGCTTGATGTGGCCAATCCATAATTGCCCGAGGGAGGCGCTGTTCATTGGACGCCAAAGTTGAAGCAACGGCATCCGGTGCGGTCGACGTTATTCCCGCCAAGGGACTGCTAAACTTCCTCACCTTTTGCCGCCTGCCGCGGCAGATATACAAGGGGTTGACCGGCTTCGCCCCGCCGCTCGACGCCGAGCGCTGGACGTTGCACGGCGCGAAGCTCAATCCGCATTTCAAGGAGGTGGACTGGCAGGCCTGGATCGCGCGCAAGAACGGCAAGCCGGTCGGCCGGATCTTTGCGCAAATCTACAAGCCTTCGTTTCCGACGCCGGTCGGCGCCTCGAAGGCGCAGTTTGGCGCGCTTGACGCCATCGACGATCCCGCCGTGGTCGCGGCTTTGACGCAGGCCGCCGAGCAATGGCTGCGTGAGAGGGGCGCGGAGACGATCTACGGACCGTTCACGCCGTCGGTCTGGGGCGAGGCCGGCCTGCTCGTTGAAGGGTTCGAGGCGACGCCCATGGTTTCCGTGCCCTGGAGTCCGCCTTATCTCGGCCCGGCGCTTGAGACGCTGGGTTACGCCAAGGCGCGCGATCTCATCTCTTATCGCTACGACGCGAGCGAACGGGACCGGCAGCCGGGCCCGGGCATTCTTGACCGCCCCGAGTGGCGCGATCGCCTCAAGATCCGCATGATCGATCTCAAGAAGCTTGGCGACGAAGCGGCGATCATCATCGATATCTTCAATGACGCCTGGAGCGAGAACTGGGCCTTCGTTCCGCTCACGCATGAAGAGTTCATGTCGGCCGCTGACGGCCTCAAACTGATCATGCCGCCCGAAGGCGGCTTTATCATCGAACTCGACGGGACGCCGCAGGCCTTCGGCATCGCTGTGCCCAATCTGCACGAAATCACTGCGGACCTCGGAGGACGGCTGCTGCCGCTGGGGCTGCCCCGCCTGATCTCGCGCATTCGCAATCACAAGTTTAATTCGGCGCGGCTGCTGCTCTTCGGCATTCGGCGCGCCTTGCAGAAAAAGGCGGCGGGCGGAGCGGTCATTCTGGCGTTCATCGAGGAGATCCGGAAGCGTAGCGCGCGGACGTCGGTCACGCATGTCGAGTTCGGCTGGGTTCTGGAAGACAATTTAGGCATGCGGCGGCCAATCGAACTCTCCGGCGCGAAAATCGACAAGGTACATCGCATCTATGAGAAAAACCTCGCCGCCTGAATAGGATGAGGCTATTCTTGAAATTCGACGTCCGATCGCGATGCAGTCTTAAGACGTGTTTAGAATAGTTCAAAAGCCGCCCTCGGATTGCAAGGGTCGAATTGTAAGTAGCAAACAGCGCCATTTTGACGCTGAGCTGCGCCAGATCAGATCGACATGGAGTGAGATCGCCTATTCTTGCGCCGATCCACTTTCAGGAGACAAATTGATGAGTCTTCACGCAGCTGATTCCCGCGCCGGCGAAACGCGCAGAGCCGTTCCGGGGCCGAGCGGCTTTCTTCTGACCGAGGCGCTGCGTCCGCATCCGCCGCGCCGGCGCGCGATCCTCTTGGCCCACCCGGAGGTGGCGGGGCTGATCGGTTACGACCCGGTGACGGCGCTGATCACGCTTTGCATCGTCGTCGGCCAGGTCGCGATCGCGGGCTTTCTCGGTCATCTCGGCCTCGGCTATTGGTGGCTCGCCCTGATCGTCGCCTTCGGGATCGGCGCCTTCGCCAATCACGCCCTTTTCGTCATCATTCATGACGCCTGCCACAACGCCATCCTCAAGAAGCCGGTCTGGAACAAATGGGTCGGCATCCTCGCCGATCTGCCGAACACCGTGCCGACGGCGATGGGGTTTCGCTACTATCACATCAAGCATCACTCCCATCTCGGCGATTATGATTACGACGCCGATCTTCCGAGCCATTGGGAGGCGCGCACGTTCGGCCATAGCTGGTATGGCAAAGCCGCCTGGATGTTCTTCTTCGCCGCGTTCCAGCTCGCGCGGCTCGGGCGCCTTAGAGGCACCGTCCCGATGTGGGGCCGCTGGACCTTCATCAACGCGGTCTGCGTCATCCTGTTCGACATTGCGGTGCTGGTCTGGCTCGGCCCGAACGCGCTGCTCTATCTCTTCGCCTCCTTCTGGTTCTCGGTCGGCGGGCTGCATCCGCTCGGCGCGCGCTGGGTGCAGGAGCACTTCACTAAAGATCCGTCGCAGGAGACCTTCGATTATTATGGGCCGCTGAACATTCTCGCGCTCAACATCGGCTATCACAATGAACATCATGATTTTCCCGACATCCCATGGCGGCGGCTGCCGGAGCTGAAACGGATGGCGCCGGAATTCTACGATCATCTGAAGACGCACAAATCTTGGTTCGCGCTGCTGTTCGAGTTCATCTTCGACCCAAATTATACGCTCTACACGCGCGTCGACCGCAGCGCCGCCAACACGCCGGGGTCAAGGCCCGAAAGAGCCTGACGGTGGGCGCGGATCCTTTTGGCGACGTGGCGCGTTGCGCGAGGGTCGCCGCGCGCGCTTGAGGTCAAAAAGCGCGACAAACGGATCGTCAACGAGGATCAGCGATATGCGCGCCATGGTACGATTAGGGCTGACAGCCCTGCTGCTGACGATCGCCGCCGCGGCAAGCGCTGAGACGCAGACGAAGCCGCCGCCGCTGGCCGTGTTCCCGGTCGAGCTCTGGGACACGAGCGGCGAGGGCGCAAAGCCCGATCAAGCAGAGAAGCTGGCGGACGCGACCGCCATCCTCGCCAAGGCGGTCGAGAAGACCGGACGCTACAGCGTGGTCGATCTCACGCCCTATAAGGACG
>DAITNE010000050.1:2329-8048 GCA_036834765.1 Methylocella sp. | reverse complement strand
GCTTCGACACCGGCGGCATCTCGATCAAGCCGGCCGCCGGCATGGAGGACATGAAGGGCGATATGGCGGGCGCCGCCTGCGTCGTCGGCCTGATGCAGGCGCTGGCGGCGCGCAAGGCGAAGGTCGACGCGATCGGCGTCATCGGCCTCGTCGAAAACATGCCGGGGGCGAACGCTCAGCGTCCCGGCGACATCGTCAAATCCATGTCTGGCCAGACCATCGAGATCATCAATACGGACGCGGAAGGGCGCCTCGTGCTCGGCGACCTGCTCTGGTACGTACAGGACAAGTTCAAGCCGAGATTCATCGTCGATCTCGCGACCCTGACCGGCGCGGTGCTCGTCGCCCTGGGGCAAGAGTACGCGGGGCTCTTCACCAATGACGACGAACTCGGCGAGCGGCTGATCGCCGCCGGCAAGGAGACCGGCGAAAAGCTCTGGCGCCTGCCGCTGGCGCCGGCCTACGATAAACTGATCGACTCGAAATTCGCCGACATGAAGAATACCGGCGGACGGCACGCTGGTTCGATCACCGCCGCGCAATTCCTGCAACGCTTCGTCAATGGCGCGCCCTGGGCGCATCTCGACATCGCCGGTACCGGCATGAGTTCGCCCGCAAGCGACATCAACCAGAGCTGGGGCTCCGGCTTCGGCGTGCGGCTGCTCGACCGCCTCGTTTCCGATCATTACGAGGGGTAGAAGCGCCCCAATGGAGATCTGGTTCTACCATCTGCAACGCCAGAGCCTCGAACAGGCGCTCCCCACCTTGATCGAGAAATCGCTCGCGAACGGATGGCGCGTCGTGATCCAGGCGAAGAGCGAAGAGCGGCTGGAGGCGCTGGATCATTGGCTCTGGACCTGGTCCGACGCCAGCTTTCTCGCCCATGGGCGCGCCGCCGACGGCGATGGCGAGTTGCAGCCGGTCTATCTTTCGACCGGCGTCGAGACTCCAAACGGCGCGAAGGCGCGGGTTTTCGTCGAAGGCGCGGAAGTTGCGCAGTGGCTCGAAGCGTCTCCTTCGGAAGCCCGCGCCTGCGCGCGGGCGATCGTCGCCTTCGACGGCAATGATGAGGGCGAGCTTGCGGCCGCGCGGTTGCAATGGAAACAGCTGAAGGAGCGGGGTTTCGAGCTGGCCTATTGGCGCCAAAGCGAGGCGGGGCGCTGGGAAAAGCAGGCTTGAGAAAGCCGGAAAGCCTTTCGCCGCTCGCGGCGGTTGAAGAGGACGGGCTATGACCGAGGCGCCCTTGGATCCCGGCTTTTTCGAGCGCCGCGCTAAAGCCCGCGCGGAACTCGACGCGATCGATCCCGCCAAGGGCGGCGCTGAAACCCCCGCGGATCCGCTGCGCCGCGCCTGGTTCGAGACGGTTTATTCGCGCGCCGACAATGATCCGGCTCGCGTCCCCTGGGCTAATCTTGGCCCCCACCCGCTGGCCAGAACCTTCGTCGATTTTCAAGCGCGCCGTCTAGGCGGGCTTCGCGTCCTCGACGTCGGCTGCGGCCTTGGCGACAACGCCGAATATTTTTCCGCCGCCGGCGCGAAAGTCACGGCGTTTGATCTCGTGGACGGGGCCGTCGCCTGGGCGTGGCGCCGTTTTCCACGATCTCAGGTAGAGTATTGCGCCGCCGATCTCTTCGCCGCGCCGGCGGAATGGCGGAGCGGGTTCGATCTCGTAAACGAGTGCTATACGCTGCAGGCGCTGGCGCCGGCGCTTCTGCCGCAAGCGCTCGCGGCCCTCGCGAGCTTCCTCGCACCGGGCGGAAAGCTTCTTCTGATCGCGCGGGCTCGAGACGAGGACGCGGAGGCCAAAGGGCCGCCGTGGCCGCTGCCGCCCTCGATCTTCGTGGAGGCCGGGCGCCAGGGCCTCGCGCCGCTCGCCATCGAGGATGTCGCAGCGACCGCCGGCCTTTCCGGCCGCCATTGGCGCGCGCTGCTGCGCCTCGCGCTCTGATGCTTCCTTGAGCGGAGAGCCTCCGCGCCAGACCCTCGACTCCAATCAGGCGGCGGCCGGGGCGGGCTTCACCGATGCGCGGGCGCGGCGCGAGTATTTCCAGTTGGCGCTTGCCGCGTTTTTCATCTCCTTCATGTATTCGCATGGCGCGCTGCTCGCCGTCGTTTTCGCGCGCGAAAACTTCGATCTTCATTCGATCGGGCTTTTGCTGTCGCTTTACGCCTTCCCGGTGATCGTCTTCACCTTTCTGTCGGGCGCGGCGGCGGCCCGCGTGGGCGTCCTCAACACATGCCGGCTCGCCGTCGCGCTGATGGTCATCGGCTTTTTCAGCCTGCGCTACACAGCCGCCGATTTTTGGCCGGCGCTCGCCTCGCGTCTGGTTCAGGGCGCGGGGCAGGGCCTCCTGCTCAGCGGCTTCGTCACCTATGCGCAGAGTCGGCTGAACGAGCGGCGCTTCGTCTATCTGATCGGCCTGTTTTCGAGCAGTTTCGCGCTGGCGCAGGCTATCGCGCCCCCTTTCGGCGCCATGATCCTCAACGCTTTCGGCGCGAAGGCGATGTTCCTCGAAGGCGCGATTCCGGGCTGCGCCGCCCTTGCGCTGACCTTCGGCCTTCGGCCCATGCCGCGCCCGCGCGAGCCGCGTGGGATCAGTTTCGCCGGCACCCTGACGCACAGCCGCATTCCCGCCCTCGCCGCGGTTTTCGTCAATGGCACGATGTTCGGCTTCACGGCAGCCTATCTCGCCGCATTTTTGCAGGCGAAGGCGCTGCCGATCGGCGCCTTTTTCCTCGCCTCGACCACGACCTTGTTCGCAACCCGGTTTCTCGCCATGGGCGCGTTGCAGGCGTTGGACCGGCGCGTTCTCGTCGCCGGCGGGTTTTTCTCGCAAGGCGCAGGCTTCGTCCTTCTCGCCTTCGCCGGACAAACCTGGCTGATCGTCGTCTGCGGCGTGCTGTTCGGCATCGGCTATAGCGTCGTCTATCCGGTCCTCTCAGGTTGGATGAGCGAAGGCGTCGAGCCGGCTGAGCGCGCCGGGCCGCAGGCGCTGCTCAACACGGCGTTCAACATCGGCATCTTTCTGATGCCCTATCCGCAGGCCCTGCTCATCGGGGCCGTCGGTTACGGCGCAACGGCCATGATCCTCGCCGCGCTGGCGCTCTGCGCCGCCGCCGCGATGTTCGCGCTGAGTTTTGTGAGGGCGCAGAAGTAGTCACCCGGCCCCCAGCAGCCGGATCGCCTCGCCGCGCTCGAAAATATTGAGAAGCAGCCGCAACGCGTCGCCCCGCTCGCCCTGGAGCCAGGGATTGTCCGCGACGATGCTTTGCGCCTGCCGGCGCGCCTCAACCAACAGATCTCCGTGCGCGGCGGGATCGGCGAGGCGAAACCCCGGCAGGCCGGATTGTTTGGAGCCCAGCACCTCGCCTTCGCCGCGTAGACGCAAATCCTCCTCGGCGATGCGAAACCCGTCCTCTGTCTCGCGCATGATGCCGATGCGCGCTTTCGCGGTTGCCCCGAGCGGGCCCTTGTAGAGCAGGATGCAGGCGGACTTCGCCGCGCCGCGCCCGACCCGCCCGCGCAACTGGTGCAATTGCGCAAGGCCGAAGCGCTCGGCGTGTTCGATCACCATGATGCTGGCGTTCGGCACATCGACGCCGACCTCGACCACGGTGGTGGCGACGAGGATCTTCGTCGCACCCGTGGCGAAGGCCTCCATGGCGGCGTCCTTTTCCCGCGTTTTCATCTTGCCATGCACGAGGCCGACCCGATCGCCAAAATATTGCCTGAGATCGGCGAAGCGTTCCTCGGCGGCGGCGACATCGATAAGTTCGCTCTCCTCGACGAGCGGGCAGACCCAGAAGGCCTGCGCTCCCGCCGCGATCGCGCGGACCCTTTCGATCAGTTCGCCGATCCGCTCCAGCGGCAGCGCGCGAGTCTCGATCGGCTGGCGCCCTTTGGGCTTTTCGCGGATCGCTGAGACATCCATGTCGCCGAAATAGGTGAGCACAAGGCTGCGCGGAATGGGCGTCGCAGTCATCACCAGAATATCGGCGCGCTCGCCTTTGTCGCCGAGGGCGAGCCGCTGATGCACGCCGAAGCGATGCTGCTCGTCGACCACGGCCAGGCCGAGGTCTTTAAACCCGACGGCCTCCTGAAACAGCGCATGCGTGCCGATGACGATGTCGATCGCGCCGGAGGCCAGCGCATCCAGGGTTTTGGCCCGCTCGGTCCCTTTGTCGCGGCCGGTCAGCAGCGCGAGCCTCAGGCCGCTAGCCGCCGCGAAACCGCCGAGCGCCTGAAAGTGCTGGCGCGCCAGAATCTCGGTCGGCGCCATCAGCGCCGCCTGCCGCCCGGCCTCGACGCATGTGGCCATGGCGAGCAGCGCGACCAGTGTCTTGCCCGAGCCGACATCGCCCTGCAAGAGGCGCAGCATGCGGGTCCCGCTCGCAAGATCGGCGCGGATCTCCTTCAGCGCCTCCACCTGCGCGCCCGTCAGCGTGAACGGCAGCGCGGCGACAATTTTTTCCGAGATGCGGCCATCGCCGGCGCTGGCGCGGCCGGGCGCGCGCCGCAACTGCGCCCGCATCAGGCCGAGCGCGAGCTGGCCGGCGAGCATTTCGTCGAACGCGAGGCGCATTCGCGCGGGCGTCTCTGGCGCGATCTCCTCGGACGCCAGCGGGCGATGCGCGCGGCGAAGGGCTTCAGCGAATGACAAAAGCCCCGGCACCGCACGCCATTCGGGGAGCGCGGGTAGCCGCGCGAGCGCGCCGTCCACGGCCTTGGCGAGAACCCTTTGCGACAGTCCCTCGGTCGCGGGATAAACCGGCTCAACCGGCGCCATTTTGGCGAACCCCTCGGCGTCGAGAACGCGGTCCGGATGCACCATCTGGCGATGGCCGTCCCAGAGTTCGAGCTTGCCCGACACCCAGCGCCGCGCCCCGACCGGCAGGCTACGCTCGATCCATTGGTGATTGGCGAGGAAAAACACGAGCAGAACGTCGCCGGTCTCGTCCTCGACCAGCACGCGATAAGGGCCTTTCGCGCGGGGCGGTGGCCGGTGCTCGATGACGGTCGCCTCGATCACCACCAGCGTGTCCAGCGGCGCCTCGGCGATCTTCGGCCGGTTGCGCCGGTCAATGACGCCAGTCGGAAGATGGAACAGGAGATCGATCACGCGGGCTTCGGGCGCCGCTCCGCCGAGCAGCCGGTCAAGCAGCTTGCCGGTCTTGGCGCCGACGCCGGGCAGGCTCGCGGCCGAGGCGAAGAGAGGGTTGAGGAGCGATGGACGCATGGGGTCGGGTTTTGAGTCGCGAGGACGTTCACAGCTTTATGCGCCGGCCGCCGCCGGGGAGGCAACGGTCGCCTCGCAGCGCATCGGACAGGGCGCCGCGCGGACCATGTAGATATGCGTCGCGGGGAAAAATGGCTGGTCTGGACAGCGTCCGCATCCGCGCCGATCTCTGTCGCTACGACTATTTTTGCGCGGGGAACGACGATGCAGGCCACAAAAGAGGAAATGGTGCGGGATTGGGAGGCGTGGCGCGGCGGCGCGCGGCTCCATGATTCGATGACGTTCACGCGCGCGGGCCTCGTGCTCGGGCGCGGCACACTTCTCGTCGCATTCGAAGAGGATGAGCAGGGAGCAAGCGGCAATCCTGTGGACGGCTTCGAGCCACGCATCCTCGCGCTTCTCGTGGGAGCCTCCGGCCGGCCCATTGCGGGCGCTGTCATCGAAAAGATAAGGCGCGCCGCCGCGTTGTGGCGCGCAGGCGA
>DAITNE010000050.1:0-2229 GCA_036834765.1 Methylocella sp. | reverse complement strand
CTCGCGCTCGCAGGCCCGCCCCCCATCGGAGAATGGGACGCCTATCGCCTGCACCTGGCCAAAAAATTGCTGACGAGGGGCCTCAGTCCGGGCGATCTGATGAAGATCGTGGGGTTCGAGGAAGCCGCGCGCGAACTCGAAAAAGCATATAATCAGGACCAGCCGCGCGTGCTGGGCGGCCGACAAAATCGATCGTGACGATGGCATAACGCGCGGAGAGCTGGGCGCTCTATTCCGCATCATCGCCACCCTTAAGGGCTGACAGCCGTGCGTTCAAAGTCTATACGGCTCCACGGCGCGGACCGCGCCATCAGCAAAACCAGGAGTGCCTCCATGTCCGCCCTTCCGCAGGCGACGCTCGATGTACGGCGCCGGCGCATCAAATTCCGCGCGTGGCATCGTGGCATGCTGGAAACCGATCTGCTCCTCGGCCGTTTCGCCGATGCGGAGATCGCAAACTTAAGCGAAAGCGAGCTCGACGATTTCGAAGCTTTGCTGGAGGCGATCGATCGCGACGTGTTCGCCTGGGCGACGGGCGAGACGCCAACGCCCGAAGCTTATGATACGCTGCTGTTTCGCCGGATCGTCGCCTTCCACGCCGGATTCGATCCGGCGGGGACTTGAAGCCATTTGCGGCCCTGCCGCATGAATTCCCTTCTCCGGGGCCAGCGCTCGAATTGATCTTTTATCGTGGCTGATCTCAAACGCGCCGTCGCCGAGCTCGCCAAGGGCGGCTCGCTGACGCTTTCGTCGCTGAGCGACGGGTTCGACGCCTTCTGCGTCGCGGATCTCGCCCGCGCGCTGGCCCGAGAGGCGGAGGATCGCGCGGTCGCGCTCATTCACGTCGCCCGTGATAGCCAGCGCGCAGCCGCCTTCACCGAGGCGCTCGCCTTCGCCGCGCCCGACATCGAAATCCTCGATTTTCCCGGCTGGGACTGCCAGCCTTATGACCGCGTTTCGCCCAACGCCTCGGTTTCCGCGCGGCGCATGGTCGTGCTCTCGCGCCTCGCGCGCTCGCGCTCCAGCGCGGAGCGCCCGCGCATTCTCAGCACCACGGTGAAAGCCCTCGTCCAGCGCGTTCCGCCTGTTTCCCAGATGGCCGCCGACACCTTCTCCGCCGCGCCCGGCAATGTCGTCGATATGAACGCGCTGACGGGCTGGCTCGAGACCAATGGGTTTGTCCGCGCGTCGACCGTGCGCGACGCCGGCGAATACGCCGTGCGCGGCGGTATCCTCGATCTCTTCGCGCCGGGCATGGCGCAGCCGGTGCGGCTCGATTTCTTCGGCGACGCGCTGGAGTCGATCCGCGCCTTCGATCCAGAATCGCAGCGCACTCTCTTTCCGCTGCGCGGCCTCGATCTCGTGCCGATGAGCGAGGTTCAGGTCACAAGCGATTCGATGCGGCGCTTCCGTCAGGCCTATGTCGCGGCCTTTGGCGCGCAGACGCGGGGCGACCCGCTCTATGAGGCCATTAGTGAGGGGCGCCGCCATCCGGGCCATGAGCATTGGCTGCCGCTCTTTTACGATCATCTCGACACGATCTTCGATTACGCCGGGCGCGCGCCGCTCATCTTCGATACGCTCGTCGACGAGGCGGCGCATGAGCGGATCGCGCTGATCGACGATTATTACGACGCACGCAAAAGCGCCTATGACCTTGACCCCGCGCACGCGAGCTACAAGCCGCTAAAGCCCGATCTTCTCTATCTGTCCGAGGCGGAATGGCGGAGCCGCGCCGGCGGCGCGCGGGTGGTGCGCACGAGCCCCTTCGCGCAGCCGGAGGGCGCGCGCGGTCTCGTCGTCGATTGCGGCTCTAAGCCGGGGCGCAGCTTCGCCCCCGAGCGGGCCGATGCAAGCGCCAATGTGTTCACCGCGGCCGTCGACCACATCAAGGCGCGGCAGGCGGAGGGCAAGCGCGCCATCGTGGCCGCGTGGTCCGACGGCTCGCGCGAGCGCCTGATCCACGTCCTCGCCGACCATGGCCTTGCGGGCGAAGCGAATGTCTCGTCGCTCTCGCAGGCCCTCGCCCTGCCGCCGCAGGGCGTCGCCATGGCCGTTATGGGGCTCGAGGCGGGATTCGAGGCGGGCGATCTCGTCGTCGTCAGCGAGCAGGATATTCTCGGCGACCGCCTGGTGCGCAGCCGCAAGACGGCGCGCAAGGCCAAGGATTTCCTCAGCGAAGTCAGCGCGCTGAGCGCGGGCGACATCGTCGTCCATGTCGATCACGGC
>DAITNE010000049.1:0-8064 GCA_036834765.1 Methylocella sp. | reverse complement strand
CGGCATGCTTGGGATCGACGCCGAGATTCATCGCGATTTCGACCGTTTCGTCGAATTTCGCGCTGGCCCGTTCTTTCACCAGCCTGACCGCGTCGAGGATCGGGTAGAGCTTGATGCGGTCGATGCCTTCACGGCCCTTGACCACGCGTTTTCCAATGTGCGCCATCTTGCTACCCTACAATCTCGAGGCCCATGGAACGGGCGGAGCCCTCGATCATCGTCATCGCGGCGTCGACGCTCGCGCAATTCAGATCCGGCAGTTTCTTTTCGGCGATCTCCTTGATCTGCGCCTTCGAGATCTTGCCGACAAAGCCGCGGCCGGTCGTCTTCGATCCGGATGCGACGCCCGAAGCCTTCTTCAGAAAATAGGACACCGGCGGCAGCTTCATGTCGAAGGTGAAGGAGCGGTCCGCATAGGCCGTAATGACGACCGGGATCGGCGTGCCCTTCTCCATCTGCGCGGTGCGCGCATTGAAGGCCTTGCAGAACTCCATAATATTCAAGCCGCGCTGACCGAGCGCGGGACCGATCGGAGGCGACGGATTGGCCGCCCCTGCCGGCACCTGAAGCTTCACGTAACCCGTGATCTTCTTCGCCATTTCAATGACTCCCAAACAAGCCTGCCAAAGTCGAACGAGACCTTGGCGGCGGTTGCGGTCGTGGTGCGACGCGAGGCGCGGCGTGGCGCGCCGGGCCCTCATCTCCCACGTCTTATTTGAGCATCGGAATTCTCCCGAAACCGGTTCCCGCTTTCGGGTCCGATGCTCTAGCGCGGGCGGCGACACGCGCCGTCCGCGTTTCAAGGCGGCGAAAATCCTCGACTTCGCCGCCTGAATTCGAATGCCTCAGATTTTCTCGACCTGAGCATATTCCAATTCGACGGGCGTCGCCCGGCCGAAGATCGAGACCGCGACCTTGACCCGCGAGCGGCCCTCGTCGACTTCCTCGACAACCCCGTTGAACGAGGCGAAGGGGCCGTCGGCGACCCGCACCGTCTCGCCGATTTCAAACGAGATAGAGGCCTTCGGGCGGTCGACGCCTTCGGCCACCTGCCCCTTGATGCGATCGGCCTCGGCGTCCGAAATCGGCATCGGCTTCTTGTCGGCGCCAAGAAAGCCCGTCACTTTCGGGGTATTCTTGATAAGGTGGTAGATATCGTCGGACAGGTCGCACTTTACAAGCACATAGCCCGGAAAGAACTTGCGCTCCGAATTGATCTTGCGACCGCGCCGCACCTCCACGACCTGCTCGGTCGGAACGAGGATTTCCTCGAACTTGGAGGCGAGGCCGCGCTGGGCCGCCTGCTCCTTGATCGATTCGGCGACCTTCTTCTCGAAATTCGAATAGGCGTGGACGATGTACCAGCGCGCGCTCATTGGAACAGCTTCCGGCCTCTGTTGAATTGCGTTCAATGCCCGATACTCAAGATCAATGTCACGAAGAACCGGAGCCCCTGGTCTACCGCGACGAAAAACAGGGCGGCGAAGAGCACCATGAGAATGACGAGCCCGGTCGTGATCAAGGTCTCGCGGCGCGTCGGCCAGGTGACCTTGTCGGCCTCGGCGCGAACCTCTTGAATGAACTGGAATGGGTTCGCCATTGCCAAAGAAACACCTCGGATGGAGACCTGCGGGTCAAAGATGGAGACCTTGCGGGTCGAAGAGAAAGACCTTGCGGGTCAAAAAAATCGAGGCGCGGGACCTTAGGCCACGCGCCGCATCGCGGGAATATAAACATCAAGGCGGCGAACGCCAAGCCAATTCTTCGCACATCTTTGGCGCGGGGTCGATGACCCCCGAAAGGCGTCGTGAAGGCGGCGACGTCGGGCTTCCCTTGCTTTTTGATCCCGGTTATGGATTCGCCTTCGGACGTTTTCGCGTCTCGCCGAGTCCCTTTGCCGAGTCCCCTTAATGAAAGCCGTCCACTGCCTGAATGGGCCAAACCTCAATCTGCTTGGATCGAGGGAGCCGGAGCTTTACGGCTCCGCGACGCTGGATTCGATCGCGGCGGATCTTGCGGCGATCTGCGCGGCACGGGGAATTGTCCTGCATTTCCGGCAGAGCAATCATGAAGGCGATCTCGTCGATTGGGTGCAGGACGCGGGACGGAAAGGCGAGCCGATCATCCTGAACGCGGGTGCCTATACGCACACCTCGATCGCCCTCCAGGATGCGATCAGGGCCGCGAAGGCGAAGGTCATCGAGGTGCACCTCTCCAACGTCCACGCGCGGGAAGACTTTCGCCGCCATTCCTATATCTCTCCCGTGGCGCAGGGGGTGATTCTCGGTTTCGGCGCCTTATCCTATCGTCTTGCGCTCGATGCCTGGATCGCCCTCGCCACGGCCAGCGAAAGTTGAAGAAAATGAAATATACGGGGCCGAAAGCCGCCGCGCCCGCGCCAAATAGCGTGGTGGACGCCGAACTGGTCGAGACGCTCGCGCGGATTTTGACGCGACTCGGCCTCAGCGAAATCGAAATCGCGCAGGGCGACACGAAGATCAGGGTGGCGCGACAGATCACGGCGGCGCCGGTGCCGGCGCCCGCCTTGCCCGCCTCCGCCGCCGGCTCGCCAAGCGCGCCCGCAGAGGCCGACGCGCCGTGCGCCGTCAAGTCGCCGATGGTCGGCACCGCCTATCTGCGCGCTTCGCCCGAGGCGCCGCCCTTCGTCGAGATCGGCTCCGTCGTGAAGGCCGGCGACAAGCTGCTTCTCGTCGAGGCCATGAAGACGTTCAATGAGATCGTCGCGCCCGTCGCGGGCACCGTCACCAGCATTCTCGTCGAGGATGGTCAACCCGTCGAATATGGCCAGCCGCTCTTCGTGATCGAATGAGCGCCGCGGTTCCGGTGAACTGACATGTTCGAAAAAATTCTCATCGCGAATCGCGGCGAAATCGCCTTGCGCATCCTGCGCGCGGCGAAGGAGCTCGGCATTGCGACGGTCGCGGTGCATTCCACCGCCGACGCCCATGCGATGCATGTGAAGCTCGCCGACGAATCGGTCTGCGTCGGGCCACCCGCCGCCCGCGAATCCTATCTCAATATTCCGGCGCTACTCGCCGCCTGCGAAATCACCGGCGCGGAAGCGCTGCACCCCGGTTATGGATTTCTCTCCGAGAACGCGCGCTTCGCCGAGATTCTGGCCGACCACCACATCGTCTTCGTCGGCCCTCGGCCGGAGCATATCCGCCTGATGGGCGATAAGATCGAGGCCAAGCGCACGGCGGCGCGGCTCGGCATTCCCTGCGTTCCAGGCTCGCCCGGCGGGATCACCGACGACGTCGAGGCGCTCGCCGTCGCCAAGGATCTCGGCTATCCCGTGCTGATCAAGGCGGCGGCGGGCGGCGGCGGACGCGGCATGAAGATCGCCTATGGGGCGGAAGACTTGCCCGCAGCGCTCGAGACCGCCCGCATGGAGGCGAAGGCCGCCTTTGGCGATGATTCCGTCTATCTCGAAAAATTTCTCGAGAAGCCGCGCCATATCGAGATCCAGATTCTCGGCGACGGCTTCGGCAACGCCATTCATCTCGGCGAGCGCGATTGTTCGCTACAGCGCCGCCATCAGAAAGTGTGGGAGGAAGGCCCGTCCCCGGCGCTCAACCAGTCGCAGCGGCTCGAGATCGGCGAAATCTGCGCAAAAGCCATGCGCGAATTGCGCTACGCCGGCGCCGGCACCATCGAATTCCTCTACGAGGACGGCAAATTCTACTTCATCGAGATGAACACCCGCATTCAGGTCGAGCATCCGGTGACGGAGATGATCACGGGCGTCGATCTCGTCAACGAGCAGATCAAGATCGCCGCCGGTTCAGAATTGAGCCTGACCCAGGAGGAAGTGATCTTCAACGGCCACGCCATCGAGTGCCGCATCAACGCCGAACACCCGGCGACCTTCCGGCCCTCGCCCGGGACGATTAACTATTACCATCCGCCGGGCGGCCTAGGCGTTCGCGTCGACAGCGCGGTCTACGCCGGCTACACCATCCCGCCGACATATGATTCCCTCGTCGGCAAGCTCATCGTGCACGGGCGCAGCCGCAACGAGGCCCTGCTGCGCCTGCGCCGCTCCCTCGACGAATTCATCATCGACGGCATCGACACCACCATTCCTCTGTTTCAGACGCTGGTGCGCAATCCCGACATCCAGAACGGGCTTTACGACATTCACTGGCTCGAGAAATTTCTCGCCGACGGCGGCATGGACGGCGTCGCCTGAAGGGCCAGGATTAGCGGTCGACAGTGCCCCGAGGGAGCGCTTCTTCAATCACAGCATGATCCGTTGTGGAGACCGCCATCATGACTTTCGATGTCGCTGCCCCCGACGTCGCTCCCAACTTGCTCGGGATCAAGGCCTTGACCTTCGACGTACAAGGGACGGCGACAGATTTCTGGGGAACTATCGTGCGCGAGGGGCAGGCCCTCAATCGGCGCAAGGGCCTCGACATCGATTGGGGCAAATTCGCCGACGACTGGCGCGGACTTTATCGTCCCGGCATCGACGCCGTGCTTAAAGGCGAGCGGCCATGGCGGAGCGTCGATTCGCTATATCGAGAGGCCCTCGACCAACTCTTGCGCGAGCGGCGGATCGCCAGCTTCAGCGAGCCCGAACTGACCGATCTCAATCATGCCTGGCGGCGTCTGGAGCCCTGGCCAGACACGATACCGGGACTGCTGCGCCTGAGACGGCGTTACACGGTCGCGACCCTGTCCAACGCCGATATGGCGGCCGTCGTGCGGATGGCCAAGCATAGCAATCTGCCCTGGGACGTGATTTTGACGGCGGAACTGGCGCAGACCTTCAAACCTGATCCGAAAGTCTATCAAATCGCCGCCCGATATCTTGGCTTTAAGCCGCAAGAGATTTTGATGGTGGCTTGCCACAAATATGATCTGCAAGGCGCCAAGGCGGAGGGATTCCGCACCGCTTTCGTCGCCCGCCCCCTGGAATTCGGACCGAATGGAAAGACGGACGCCAAGTTTGAGGCGGAGTTCGATTTGAACGTCAACAGCTTCATCGAGCTTGCCGACCGGTTAGGCGCCTGATTCAGCCGCTGCCCCGAAGCCTTTTCAGAAGCCCTGAATCTTCGAGACGAGACCGGCGCCGTGGCGCTCGAGGCGGCCGGCGAGTTCGAGTTCGAACAGGATCGTGCGCACCTCCCGCGCCGGCGCCTGCGATGCGCGCACGATTTCATCGACCGATACCGGCGTCGGGCCGAGCAACTCGATGACGCGCGCGGCGATAGCTTCCCGCGAGAGCGGCGCCGGGGCTTTCTCGGCCGGCGCAAAATCGGCGGCGGCGAGATCAATCTCGTCGGCGGCGTCGATCTCCTCGACGCCCGGGCGCTTCGTCCAGCGCGGTCGAGAGCGACGGCTGAACAGGGACCCCATCGAATTCGGGCAGGTCGAGTTCGTCCCAGAAGGGCATCGCCGGCTGCGCCGCCAGATCCGGCTCGGCGAAGCCGAAGCCTTCGTCCGGCGAGAGCTTCTGGCGCGCGAGCGCATCCAGAACATCCTCCGCCTTGGTGCAGAAGGTCGCGCCGTCGCGCAGAAGATCATTGGCGCCTTCCGCGCGCGGATCCAGCGGCGAGCCCGGCAGCGACGAAGGCGGCGGTGATCAGCGAACCCGAGCGGCGCGCCGCCTCGATCACCACAACGCCGCGCGATAGCCCGGCGACGATGCGGTTGCGGCGGGGGAAATCGCGGCCCCGCGCCTCCCAGCCGAACGGCATTTCGCTGATCGCGGCGCCATGCTCGATGAGGCGCTCGAGGAGACCCGCGTGGTCGGCCGGATAAATATTGCCGAGGCCGCCGGCGAGCACGGCGATCGTGCCCGTCTCCAAAGCCGCCTGATGCGCCCGCGCGTCGATGCCCCGCGCCAGCCCCGAGACGATGACGTGGCCCGCCCGCGCGATCCCGCGTGAAATCTGCTCGGTGAAAGCGAGCCCCGCCGCGGACGCATTGCGCGAGCCGACCACCGCGACTTTCAAGCGGCGCAAACACGCAAGATCGCCGCGGACGGCGATCAAGCGGCGGCGGCGCATGGATCTGGCGCAGCAGCACCGGATAATCGGGCTCGTAAAGCCCAACGAGAACCGCGCCGCAGTCTTGCAGCTTCGCCAGCTCCGCCTCGATCGTGGACCTCGACGGGACGGCGATCGGCCGGCCCGTCTTGCCGCTGGCGGCGAGGGCGGGCAACGCCTCGAGCGCCGCGCGGGCGGAGCCGTAGCGGCGCAGCAGAGCGATGACGCTGCGCGGGCCGATATTGTCGCAGCGAAGCAGCCGCAGCCAGTCGAGGCGTTCGGCCTCGCCGAGGGGCTGTATCGCCTCGGGCCCGAGCCGCTCCGTCACGGTTTGCCGATCCGGGTTTCCGTGCCGGCCCGGAGCCGCGCGATATTGGGACTGTGCTTTAGCCAGAGAATTGCGGCGAGCGCCGCAAAGACGATAGCCGAACCGACGCGACCCTCAGCCAGCAGAAAGGCCGGCGCCAGGGCGCTGGCGAGCAGCGCGGCGAGCGAGGAAAAGCGCGTAATCGCCGCGACGCCCAGCCAGACGGCGATGAAGGCGAGCCCCGCGGGCGGGGCGACCGCGAGAAGACAGCCGAGAAAGGTTGCGACGCCCTTGCCGCCCCTGAAGCCGAGCCAGACAGGATAGAGATGCCCCAGAAAGGCGCCGGCCGCCGCGGCGAGGACGGGCGCGGGCGGCCATGGGGCGCCCGGCGGCGCCGGCCCGACGATGAAGGCGACGATCAGCACCGCGGCCGCGCCTTTGCCGAGATCAAGCAGAAGGGTCGCCGCGGCGAGATCCTTGCGGCCGGTGCGCAAGACATTGGTCGCGCCGATATTGCCGGAGCCGATCGTGCGCAGGTTCGCCGTCCCCGCCAGCCGCGTCAGGATCAGTCCAAACGGAATCGAGCCGCAGAGATAGCCGAAGACGAGGGCGAGAAGGGAGAGAAACAGCACGCGAGAATCCGGGGGCCGGAGACAGGCGCGCAGGGTAGCGATTGAGGGATGGAGAGGCAACTGTCCGCCGCGAGGAGAGGCCCGGGACTCGGGCCCAAGGTCTCGTCGCTCAGGCGGTCATTGCCTGCAACGGCGACTCAGGCCGCCTTCGACCAAATCTTGCACCAGCCATTGGGACTAATGACGCCATCGACTTGCTTGCATGCATTCGGCGCCTCGAACAGGCGGCAATTGGCGCAGCTTTGACTCCCTTTCGGCGAATCTTGATAGCCGACCGCAGTCTGAGAGACTTTCGCCGCTTTGGCGCTACGTCCGGTCAAACCGAGAAGCGATAAGGCGCCGGCGGCGGCGGCGGCGATCTGAAGCACGCTCCGCCGCGTCGCCTGCGGCGAGTCTTCGCAACGCGATTTATCGATCTTCTGCGTCATGTCTGATTCCTCTCTTCAACGCGCCGGCGTTTCTAAGGAGGCGCGGAGCGACAAGCCTGCGCCGCAACTGCTGTTTCATTTCGGCAGCGCGCGCCCAGACAGTCCATGCCGACGGTGACAGGTCAATGATTTCGGTCAATTGCCGAAGGTGTTCCGCCCGGATTGTCATCTCCGACTTTAAAATATTCACAATGATATCTTGATCTGTGTATCCCCTTATACAGCGCCATGAAAAGAACATCATTGCGCAAGTCGCACGATCCGGAGACTATCAAAGCGCAATCAACTTTGAGTATCGGTTTCAAAGTGCAATCTTTTGTGTTGCCTTATTGCAACGTAGACAAACAATACGTCGCCACCTCTTGATAAATATTTCTGCCGGGGAATAGTCATGGGGAGGATGCGGTCGCCTCGCGTTGAGAAACGATTTTCATCGCGACGCCGGCCGCTGGGGGACGCAATATGCCGGAACTCGCATCGGACCGCAGCGCGCATGTCACACAGGGACTGAAAGAATCAACAGGCCGCAAGCCGGATTTTCGACTGATCGCTGGTTTCGGCGGCGTTGCATCCCTCGCCGCGGCGATCGTCGTCGCGGGCGTCCTCATCAAAGCGCCGGATGCACTGGCGATGCCGAGTTTCGCACGGCAGACCGGCCAGCCCTGCGCGACATGCCATAC
>DAITNE010000048.1:732-8067 GCA_036834765.1 Methylocella sp. | reverse complement strand
CCGCCGTCCGCTCGCGGCGTGGTGGCGCGCGATCAAGCGGACCTGGCCGGTCTGGGCGGCTTTCCTTCTCCTGTCCATCGGCTACGTCATGCTCTATCTGCGCGTCGTGGGCAAGCAGCCGCTGACGCCCTCGGCGGCGGAGGTCGCCGCCAATCCCCGCGCGCGCTCCGCCAAACTGCGCCATGGCGAGCGCACCGCCGCTCCGCCGCGGCCGGCGTCCGCCGATCTGATGGCGCTGGCGCGGCTGCCGCAACGGGCCGCCAAAGGACGTTGAGCCGAGAAAGCTTAAGCAAGGAACCTGGCAATGGTGCGATTTCTTAATTTTCTCTCCGTCCTCGCCCTCGTCGGCTCGGCGATCTACGCCTATTCGATCAAATACGAGACGATTTTCCACGCCGAGCGGATCGTGAAGCTAAAGCATGAGATCAAGGCGGAGCAGGATGAAATCGCGACGTTGCGGGCGGAATGGGCGCATCTGACCCGCCCCGAGCGCGTCCAGGCGCTCGCAGACAAATTCCTCGAACTGCAGCCGGTCGCGCTGCGCCAGATCGTCAGCGCCGACGCTTTGCCGGAGCGGACCGCGCGGACCGATGCGATTGGCGACAAGCTCGATTCCCTCGGCCTCGCCGAACCCACCAATACGCCGCGCGACGGCGCCGCCGCGGCGCCCGCGACGCCAAGATGACGATTTGAGGCCGGCATGCCCGAAGCGCCCGATCAAGATCAAAAAAACGCCGCCGGCGCCGCCCCCGGCGCGCCGGGACGCGTGCGTCGGCTTAAGGCGTTTTTCGTCAAGCTGTTCTCCACCGATCTCGCCAAGACGCCGGGGCGCATAAAGCTCATCGCCTGCGTTTTCATCGCGCTTTACGCGATCATCGGCGGCAAGCTGATCTATTTTGGGCTGCATCAGGAGCAGACGCCGGAGGCCAAGCGCGGCGGCGGCGACGTCGTCGCGGCGGCGCGGCCCGATATCCTCGATCGCAACGGCGAGGTTCTCGCCACCGACATCAAAGTGATGTCCGTTTTCGCGGAGCCGCGCCGCATCATCGACAAGGATGAGGCGGTCGAACTCCTCACCGCCGTGCTCCCGGACGTCGATGCCACCGACCTGCGCAAGCGGCTTGGGTCGCGCAAGGGCTTCATCTGGGTCAAACGCGCGGTGACGCCGCAACAGCAGCAGGAAGTCTATCATCTGGGGCTGCCCGGCGTCGGCTTCCAGCCCGAGAACAAGCGCGTTTATCCCAACGGCCCTGTCGCCGCCCACGTCCTCGGCTTCGCCAATCTCGATGGCGTCGGCATCTCGGGCCTCGAGAAATACATCGATGGCCAGGGCCTCGCCGATCTGCACGGCGCGGGTTTCAGCCTGACGCCGGAGAATCTCGCCCCGATCACGAGTTCGCTCGATCTCAAGGCGACCTACGCCGTGCGCGACGAACTCGCCAAGGGGATCGCGAAGTTCAAGGCGAAATGCGGCGCCGCCGTCATCCTCGACGTCAACACCGGCGAGGTCATCGCCATGGCGTCGCTGCCCGACTATGATCCCAATACGCCCGCGGACGCGCTCGATCCGAACCATATCAACCGCGTCTCCGTCGGCGTTTACGAGATGGGCTCGACTTTTAAGGCGATCTCGCTCGCGATGGCTCTCGATCAGGGCAAGGTCAATCTAAATTCGCGGGTCGACGCGCGGGATTCGCTGCGCTACGGCCGCTTCACCATCCATGATTTTCACGCGCAGCATCGCGTGCTGACCGTGCCGGAGGTGTTCACCTATTCGTCGAACATCGGCGCCGCGCGCCTCGCGCTGATGGTCGGCGTCGAAGGGCACAAGGCGTTTCTGCGCAAGATGGGGCAGTTGACGCGCCTCCACACCGAATTGCCGGAAACCGCCGATCCGCTGGTTCCGAAGAACTGGAGCGAACTCAACACCATGACGATCGCCTTCGGGCAGGGACTCAACGTCTCGCCGCTGCAGGCGATGATGGCCGTCGGCGCCCTGGCCAATGGCGGCGTCCTCGTCAATCCAACCTTTTTGAAGCGCAACGAGGCCGACGCGAGGCAAGACGCCCCACGCGTGGTCAAGCCCGAGACCTCGGAATCGCTGCGCTATCTGATGCGCCTCAACGCCGAGATCGGCACGGCGAAAATCGCCAATATCGAGGGCTATTTCGTCGGCGGCAAGACCGGCACGGCGGACAAGATCGTGCACGGCCACTACGCCGACGACAGGGTTATGACGACATTCATGGCGATCGCTCCCGCCGACCACCCGAAATATCTGTTTCTGACGCTGTTGGACGAGCCGCAGGCCTTAAGCGAGACGGCCGGCTATCGCACCGCCGCCTGGAACGCCGGGCCGGTCACCGGCAAGATCATCGAACGGGTCGGCCCTCTGCTTGGCCTTCCGCCGCGGTTTGAGCTGCCGACGCAACCCTTTCCCCTTCTCGCCAAACTGGGCTATGGGATGGCCAACATCCCCCAGACGGGCGGAAGGGAGCATTGATGCGGCTCGCCGAGCTTCTTCCCGGCGCAAAAATTCCCGCAGGACTGACCGAACGCGACGTTAGCGCAATCGTCTGCGACAGCCGTCTGGCGACGCCGGGCTCGGCATTCTTCGCCGTGCCCGGAGTCCGCGCGGACGGCCTCGACTTCGCGCCGCAGGCGTTGCGGCAGGGCGCCGTCGCGGTCGTCGCCGAGGCGGCGCGGGCGGAGCGGGCCGATCTCGCGCCGGTCCTGATCGAGGTCGCCGACGTCCGCGCGGCGCTCGCCATGGCCAGCGCGCGGCTCTATCCGCGCCAGCCTGAAACGATCGTCGCGATCACCGGAACCAGCGGCAAGACCTCGGTCGCGTCCTTCACGCGGCAGATCTGGGCGGCGCTTGGCTTGCCGGCCGCCTCGCTCGGCACGCTCGGCCTCGTCGTGCCAGGCGGGTCGGCTTATGGCGCGCTGACGACTCCCGATCCGATCAGCCTGCACAGGACGCTCGACGATCTTGCGGGCTCCGGCGTCACCCATCTCGCTCTGGAGGCCTCCTCGCACGGGATCGTCCAGCGCCGGCTCGATGGGGTTCGCTTCAGCGCCGGCGCCTTCACCAATCTCTCGCGCGACCATCTCGACTATCACGCCACGATGGAGGAGTATCTCGCAGCCAAGCTCCAGCTGTTCGAGCGGCTGCTCGAGCGGGGGCAAAGCGCCGTCGTCGACGCCGACAGCGACGTGGCGGAGCAGGTCTTCGCGGCCTGCGCCGCGCGGGGCCTTCGCGTGTTCTCGACCGGGGTCAAGGGCGCGAGCCTGAAATTGCTCGGCGCGGAGCCCGATGCGATCGCGACGCGCCTCGAAATCGCTTGCAAAGGCGAGATCTTCAAGCTCAGTTTGCCGCTTGCCGGGGCCTTCCAGACGTCGAACGCCCTTGTCGCCGCCGGGCTCTGCATCGTCACCGGCGGGGCGCCCGCGCGGGTGCTCGCAGCGCTCGAAGCGCTTGAGGGCGCCCCTGGGCGCCTCGAACGGATCGGCGAGCGGCGCGGCGCGCCGGTCTATGTCGATTATGCGCATAAGCCCGACGCACTCGACAAGGTTTTGCGTACGCTGAGGCCCTATGTCAGGGGAAAGCTCGTCGTCGCCTTCGGCTGCGGCGGCGATCGCGACGCCGGCAAGCGGCCGATCATGGGCGAAATCGCCTCAAGACTCGCCGACGTCGTGGTCGTCACCGACGATAATCCGCGCTCGGAGGACGCGAGCGCGATCCGGCGGGCCATTCTCGCCGGGGCGGTTGGCGGGGCCGATATTCGCGAAATCGGAGACAGGGCACGCGCGATCCGCGAGGCCATCGCTTCTCTTGCGCCGGGCGATGTCCTGCTCATCGCCGGCAAAGGCCATGAAACGGGCCAGATCATCGGCGACACCACCCTGCCGTTTTCGGATAGGGACTGCGCCAGCAGGGCGTTAAAGGACGCAGCCTTGAAGGATGCGGCGCTGAAGGACAATGCCGAATGAGCGAGGTCGTGACCCGCGAAGCCAGCAATGAGGATCAACTGAGTTCGAGCGGCGCGGATTTCCTCTGGACGAGTCTCGGGCTTGTCGAGCCGCTCGAGGCGCGGGTCAGCGGCGGCGTGCCGGCGGGCGGCGCCACAGGCGTTTCGATCGACACGCGAACGCTTGAGCCGGGCGACCTCTTCGTCGCCATCAACGGGGTCAATAGCGACGGCCATGATTATGTCGCGGGCGCCTTCGCGAAGGGGGCTCTCGCCGCGGTCGTCGACGAAGCGCACGCGGGCGAGCTGGCGCATCTGGGGCCGCTCTATGTCGTGCGGGACGTCCTCCCCGCGCTGGAGCGCCTCGGCGTCGCCGCGCGGGCCCACACCGGGGCGCGCGTCGTCGCCGTCACCGGCTCGGTCGGCAAAACATCGACGAAAGAGGCTCTCCGGCTGGCCCTGACGCAAGGCGGCGCGGCGCACGCCTCGGTCGCCTCCTACAATAATCATTGGGGCGTGCCGCTGACGCTGGCGCGGATGCCGAAAGCGACGCGGTTCGGCATCTTCGAAATCGGCATGAATCACGCTGGTGAAATCACGCCGCTGAGCCGGATGGTGCGCCCGCATGTCGCGCTCATCACCACGGTCGCCGCCGTCCATATCGAGAATTTCGCGAACGTCGAGGCGATCGCCGACGCCAAGGCGGAGATCTTCGATGGTCTTGAGCCCGGCGGCGTCGCCATTCTTCAGCGCGACAATCCGCATTTCGAGCGCCTGCGCGCCCGCGCCGAGGCCTCGCCCGCAGGTCTTGTCGCCAGTTTCGGCGAAGATGAGAAAGCAGAGGCAAGATTGCTGGGGGTGCGCCTTGCGGCCGATCATTCGATCGTCGATGCGGAGATCTGCGGGTGCCGGCTCAGCTATCGCCTTGGCGCGGCGGGGCGCCATCTCGCGGTGAATTCGCTGGCCGTTCTGCTCGCCGCCAAGGCGCTCGGCGTCGATCTCGATGCGGCCGCCGGAGCGCTGGCGTTTTTCGCGGCGCAGCCAGGGCGCGGCGAGAGGCTGACGCTCACCGCCACTGACGGCGCCTATACGCTGCTCGACGAAAGCTACAACGCCAATCCCGCCTCGATGCGCGCCGCCTTCGAACTCGCCGGCGCGTTGCCCCTGCCGGCGGAGGGGCGCCGCATCGCGGTGCTGGGCGACATGCTGGAGCTTGGACCCGAGGCAAGTGCGATGCACGCGGGGCTCGCCGACGATCTCGGCGCCAATCACATCGATCTCGTCTTCGCGGCGGGTCCCCTGATGAAAGCGCTCTACGACGCCTTGCCGGCGGCGTTGCGGGGCGACTGGCGCGAAAACGCGACCCTCCTCGAGCCGATCGTCGCGCAATCGGTCAGGGCCGGCGACATCGTCGTCGTCAAGGGCTCGAACGGAAGCAAAATGAGCGCGATTGTCGCCGGCCTCAAACAGCGCGCGGCGCAACGCCAAGGGACTGACGAAGCGGATCAAAAAGGGCGGAACCGGTAAAATGCTGACCTGGCTTGCACAATACTCCTCCCATTTTCAGCCGCTGAACCTGTTTCGCTACATCACCTTCCGCACCGGCGGCGCGACCGCGACGGCTCTTTTCTTCGTCTTCTTTTTCGGACCGCGAATCATCGCGGCGCTGCGCATCAAGCAGGGCAAGGGGCAACCGATCAGGCTCGACGGGCCGCCGTCGCATCTCCTCACCAAGAAGGGGACGCCAACGATGGGCGGCCTGATGATCCTCTCGGGCCTCGTCGTCTCCACGCTGCTCTGGGCCAATCTGCGCAATCATTATGTCTGGGTGGTGCTCTTTGTGACGACCGGCTTCGGGTTGATCGGTTTTTACGACGACTATCTGAAGGTCACGAAGCAGACCGATAAGGGCTTTTCCGGCCGCCTCCGCCTTTCGATCGAGCTCGCCATCGCGGGCCTTGCCTGTTTCGCCATGATGCGCCTCGGCCTGCCGCATACGACGGCGCTGGCGATCCCTGCGGTCAATGGCTTCGTCGTCGACCTTGGGCTGTTCTTTCTCGTGTTCGGCGCTTTCGTGATCGTCGCCGCCGGCAATGCGGTCAATCTCACGGACGGACTCGACGGCCTCGCCATCGTGCCTGTGATGATCGCCGCCGGAACCTTCGGCATCATCGCCTATCTCGCCGGCAATGCGATCTTTTCGACCTATCTCGGCATTAATTTCGTGCCGGGTGCCGGCGAACTCGCCGTCGTCACGGGCGCGGTCATCGGCGCCGGCCTCGGCTTTCTCTGGTTCAACGCGCCGCCCGCCCAGATCTTCATGGGCGACACGGGCTCGCTCGCCCTCGGCGGCCTGCTCGGGACCGTCGCGGTCGCCGTGAAGCACGAGATCGTGCTCGCCATCGTCGGCGGCCTCTTCGTCGTCGAGACGCTGTCCGTCATCGTGCAGGTGATTTCGTTCAAGCTTACCGGCCGGCGCGTGTTCAAGATGGCGCCGATCCATCATCACTTCGAGCAGCTCGGCTGGTCGGAGCCGCAGGTCGTCGTGCGGTTCTGGATCATCGCCTTCGTGCTGGCCCTGATCGGGCTGTCGACCCTGAAACTGAGGTGATCATGACGCCGGCTGCCGTCTTTGCGGGCCAATCCGTCGCGGTCTTCGGCCTCGGCGGATCCGGCTTCGTCACTGCGCAGGCCCTCGTCGCGGGCGGCGCGCGCGTCAATGTCTGGGACGACAATGAGCACGCGCGGGAGAAGGCGCGGGCGGCGGGGCTCAGGATCGAAAATCTCGCCGGCGCCGACTGGCGCTCTTTTTCCGCGCTCGTCCTCTCGCCGGGCGTTCCGCTGACGCATCCGGCGCCGCATTGGACCGTCCTCAAGGCGAAAGAAGCGGGGGTCGAAGTCATTGGCGACATCGAGCTGTTTTGCCGCGAACGCCGCAGAATCGCGCCCGGCGCGCCCTTCGTGGCGATCACCGGCACCAACGGAAAATCGACCACCACCGCGCTCGTCGCGCATCTCTTCCGGGCCTTTGGCTTTCCTGTGGAGGTCGGCGGCAATATCGGCACGCCGATCTTGGCGTTGGCGCCGCCGGACGAATCCCGTGTCCATGTCATCGAGTGTTCGTCCTACCAGATCGATCTTGCGCCCTCGCTCGACCCCTCTGTCGGCATTCTGCTCAACATCACGCCCGACCATCTCGACCGGCATGGGACAATGGAGAATTACGCGGCGATCAAGGCGCGCCTTGTGCACGCCGCCGATCTCGCCGTGGTAGGCGTGGACGATGCATTCACCCGCGCAATCGCCGCCGAACTGCGCGGGGCAGGGCGCAATGTGACGGAGATTTCAGCCGCGGGCGCGGCGG
>DAITNE010000048.1:0-722 GCA_036834765.1 Methylocella sp. | reverse complement strand
CCGCCTCTACCGCCGCGCGGGCGGAAGCTCCGCCCTCATCGCCGATCTTGCCGGCATCGCCTCGCTGCGCGGCGCGCACAATGGCCAGAACGCCGCCGCCGCCGTCGCCGCGCTCGGTCCCCTTGGCCTCGACAGCGCGCGCGTGGCGATGGGGCTCGCCTCCTTTCCGGGCCTGGCGCACCGGCTCGAGGAGGTTGGCCGGCTCGGCAAAGTCCTGTTCGTCAATGATTCCAAGGCGACCAACGCCGACGCCGCGAAGAAGGCGCTGCTCTCCTTCAAGGGGATTTTCTGGATTTTGGGTGGCCGCGCGAAGCAGGGCGGCATCGAGCCGCTGCGGCCCTTGTTCGACAGGATCGTCAAGGCCTATCTGATCGGCGAGGCGAGCGAAGCCTTCGCAAAGACAATCGGAGACGCCTTTCCCGTCGCCTTCTGCGAGACGCTCGAAAACGCCGTTCCAAAGGCGGCGATCGACGCCGCCGCGAGCGACGTCGCCGATCCCGTGGTCCTGCTGTCGCCCGCCTGCGCCTCCTTCGACCAGTTCCCCGATTTCGAGAAACGCGGCGACCGCTTCCGCGATCTCGCCAAAGCGCTGATCAAGGCGCCCTGAGGGCTGTTGCTCCCGACCAGGTGCACACCCGGCGCAATGCAATCAGGCCGCTGACGAAAAGCGCTGAATTATGCATTTTTTGTCATTTTTCCCCGGGCGAAGTAAAAGACGCATG
>DAITNE010000047.1:0-8129 GCA_036834765.1 Methylocella sp. | reverse complement strand
AATATCGAGACGAAGATCGGCAAGGGCGGGGCCATGGTCCGTTCGGCCGGCGGCTTCGCGCAGGTGGTCGGCCGCGACCAGGGCTATGTCATCGTTCGCCTGAATTCCGGCGAACAGAGGCTGATCCACGGCCAATGTTTCGCGACGGTCGGCGCGGTGTCCAATCCGGACCATATGAACGCCTCGATCGGCAAGGCGGGACGCAGCCGCTGGCTCGGCCGGCGACCTCACAATCGTGGCGTCACCATGAACCCTGTCGATCATCCACATGGCGGCGGTGAGGGCCGCACCTCGGGCGGGCGTCATCCGGTGACGCCCTGGGGCAAGCCGACCAAGGGCAAGAAGACGCGCTCGAACAAGTCCACAACGAAATTCATCGTGACCTCGCGTCACAAGAGCAAGAAGAAGGGCTGATCATGGCTCGGTCGATCTGGAAAGGCCCGTTCGTCGATGGCTATCTGCTGAAGAAGGCGGATGCCGCGCGCGGCTCGGGACGTTCCGAAATCATCAAGATCTGGAGCCGCCGCTCCACCATCCTGCCGCAGTTCGTCGGGTTGACGTTCGGCGTCTATAACGGCCACAAACATGTTCCGGTCAGCGTGACCGAGGAGATGATCGGCCACAAGTTCGGCGAGTTTTCTCCGACGCGGACCTTCCACGGCCACGCGGCGGACAAGAAAGCCAGGAGAGGCTGATCATGTCCAAGGAGAAGGCGCCGCGGGCGCTTAAAGAAAACGAAGCGAAGGCGGTGGCGCGAATGCTGCGCGTCAGTCCGCAGAAACTCAATCTGCTGGCGCAGCTCATTCGCGGCAAGAAAGTCGATCGCGCGTTGGCCGATCTCGAATTTTCGCGCAAGCGCATCGCCTTCGACGTCAAGAAGACGCTCGAGAGCGCCATCGCCAATGCGGAGAACAATCATAGCCTCGATGTCGACGATCTCGTCGTCGCCGAGGCTTACGTCGGCAAAGCTCTGGTGATGAAGCGGTTCAGCGCCCGGGCTCGTGGCCGGTCGGGCCGGATCGAGAAGCCATTCTCGCATCTTACAATCGTCCTGCGCGAAGTCGCCGCCGCGGCGCAGGCCTGAGGAGAGAAGATGGGACAGAAAGTTAACCCGATCGGCCTTCGGCTCGGCATCAACCGGACCTGGGACTCGCGCTGGTTCGCCGGCAAGAACGAATACGGCAAGCTCCTGCATGAGGATATGGCGATCCGCGAGGTCCTGATGAAGACCTTGAAGCAGGCTGCCGTGTCGAAGATCATCATCGAGCGGCCGCACAAGAAGTGCCGCGTGACGATCCATTCGGCCCGTCCCGGCGTCGTCATCGGCAAGAAGGGCGCGGACATCGACAAGATCCGCAAGCTCGTGGCGAAGATGACGGACAGCGAAGTCCTCATCAACATCGTCGAGGTGCGCAAGCCCGAGATCGACGCGACCCTTGTCGCCGATTCGATCGCGCAGCAGCTCGAGCGCCGCGTCGCCTTCCGGCGCGCGATGAAGCGCGCGGTGCAGTCGGCGATGCGGCTTGGCGCCGAGGGCATCAGGATCAATTGCGCGGGCCGACTCGGCGGCGCGGAAATCGCCCGCCTCGAATGGTATCGCGAGGGACGCGTGCCGCTGCATACGCTACGCGCGGATGTCGACTATGGCACCGCGACGGCGCATACGGCCTATGGCACATGCGGCATCAAGGTCTGGATCTTCAAGGGTGAAATCCTTGAGCACGATCCGATGGCCCAGGACAAGAAAATGGCCGAGCAGGATCACGGCGGCGGCGGCGAAAGACGCCGGCGCGACCGCGACGCCGCCTGAGCCTGAACATCAAAGAGTTTTTGCATCATGCTGCAACCAAAGCGCACCAAATTCCGCAAAGGCTTCAAGGGCCGCATCCACGGCGCCTCGAAAGCCGGCTTCGAACTGAACTTCGGGCAGTTCGGCCTGAAGGCGCTCGAGCCCGAGCGGATCACCGCGCGCCAGATCGAGGCCGCGCGCCGCGCCATGACGCGCCATATGAAGCGCGCCGGCAGGGTCTGGATCCGCATCTTCCCGGATGTGCCGGTGTCGAAAAAGCCGACCGAAGTGCGCATGGGCAAAGGCAAGGGCGCGCCGGAGCTGTGGGCCGTTCGCGTCGCGCCAGGCCGCATCATGTTCGAGCTTGATGGCGTGCCGGCGGAACTCGCGCGCGAGGCGTTGCGCCTCGCCTCCGCCAAGCTGCCGATCAAGACGCGCTTCATCCAGCGCATTCAGGAATAGGGGAGGATCGGTCATGAAAGCCAAGCAGCGTTTGTCCGACCTCAAGGTGATGTCCGGCGATCAACTCGAGCAGGAGATTTTGAACCTCAAGAAAGAGCAGTTCAATCTCCGCTTCCAGCGCGCCACCGGGCAACTCGAAAACACGGCGCGCGTGCGCGTCGTTCGCCGCGACATCGCGCGACTGAAGACGATCGCCGCGCAGCTGCGCAGCGGTTCTGCGAAATAGGGTTCAGCGGCGGTTTCGCCGGGTCGGAAAAGAACGGGTTTGAAAGACTATGCCGAAGCGAATTCTCCAGGGCGTCGTGGTGAGCGACAAGCAGGAAAAGACCGTCGTCGTGAAGGTCGAGCGCCGATTCACGCATCCGCTCTTCAAGAAGACAGTGCGGCGCTCGAAGAATTATCACGCGCATGACGAGGCCAAGGCGTTCAAGGTCGGCGACACGGTGTCCATCGAGGAGACCAAGCCGATCTCGAAGCTGAAGCGCTGGATCGTCCTGTCGGGGAACAACGGCTGAGGCTCAAGTTTGCGGTTTAGGGTTCTTAAGGAGGCGCGCCTCCTTCAGACGAAGTCCGGCGCGCGGGCGCGACGGAAACCGGTCTGACAAGAAAGGTTATGAAACGATGATCCAGATGCAGACCAACCTCGACGTCGCGGATAACTCCGGCGCGCGCCGCGTGATGTGCATCAAGGTGCTCGGCGGCTCGAAGCGGAAATATGCCGGCGTCGGCGACATCATTGTCGTCTCGATCAAAGAGGCCATTCCGCGCGGCCGCGTCAAAAAGGGCGATGTCATGAAGGCCGTGGTGGTGCGCACCGCGAAGGACATCAAGCGCGCCGACGGTTCGGTGATTCGCTTCGATTCCAACGCCGCCGTGCTGATCAACAACCAATCGGAGCCGATCGGCACCCGCATCTTCGGGCCGGTGCCGCGCGAATTGCGCGCCCGCAACCAGATGAAGATCATCTCGCTCGCCCCGGAGGTGCTGTGATGGCCGCCAAGATCAAAAAGGGCGACAAGGTCGTCGTGCTGGTCGGCCGCGACAAGGGCCGCGGCGGCGAAGTGCTGCAGGTCATTCCGAAGGAGGGGCGCGCCGTCGTCCGCGGCGTCAATCTCGTCAAGCGGCACCAGCGGCAGACCGCCAAGCAGGAAGCCGGCATCGTCTCGAAGGAGGCGACCATCCATTTGTCCAATCTCGCGGTCGCCGACCCGAAGGACGGCAAGCCGACGCGCGTCGGCTTCAAGATTCTCGATGACGGCCGCAAGGTCCGCTTCGCCAAACGTTCTGGAGACGTGATCGATGGCTGATTCCAAAGCAGGCAAGGGCGGCAAGGGCGCTCCGCCCAAAGGCGGCAAGGACGCCGCCAAGGGCGCGCCTAAGACCGCGACCAAGGCCAAGCAGCCTGCCGGCGGCGACGGCGGCGGGCGCGAGCGCGCAGCGGGGGCGACCGCGTCCGCGGCCGATCTCGCCGCGCCGAAGGATTACGCGCCGCGGCTCAAGAAGCATTATGACGAGACGGTCCGCCAGCAGCTCATCCAGCAGTTCGGCTACAAGAACCTGCTCGAAGTGCCGGCCATCGAGAAGATCGTGCTGAACATGGGCGTCGGCGAAGCCGTCAACGACACCAAGAAGGTGACGCTGGCGGCGGCCGACCTCGCCCTCATCGCCGGCCAGAAGCCGGTCATCACGCATGCCCGCAAGGCCATCGCGACGTTCAAGGTGCGCGAGAACATGCCGATCGGCGCCAAGGTGACTTTGCGCAAGACCCGCATGTACGAGTTCCTCGATCGGTTGGTGACGATCGCCCTGCCGCGCATTCGCGACTTCAGGGGCCTCAACCCGAAGAGCTTCGACGGCCGCGGCAACTACGCCATGGGCATCAAGGAGCACATCATTTTCCCCGAGATCAACTATGATCAGGTGGAGAGCGTCGTCGGCATGGACATCATCGTCTGCACCACGGCGAAATCCGACGACGAGGCGCGCGCCCTGTTGCGCGCATTCAACTTCCCGTTCCGGCAGTGAAACGCAATCGTTTCAGACGCGGCGACCAGAAGGTAGAGGTTTATGGCCAAGAAAAGCTCGATTGAGAAGAACAAGCGCCGGATCAAATTGGTCAAGCAATATGCGGGGCGGCGCAGCCGGCTGAAGGCGATCGCCAATAACGAGAGCCTTAACGTCGAGGAGCGCTTCGCGGCTCGCCTCAAGCTGTCCGAGCTGCCGCGCAATTCGGCCGCCGTGCGCGTCCGCAATCGCTGCGAGGTAAGCGGGCGCCCGCGCGCGTTCACGCGCAAGATGAAGATGTCGCGCATCGCGCTGCGGGAACTGGGGTCGCAGGGCCTCATCCCCGGCCTTGTCAAGTCGAGCTGGTAGGAGGGACGGATCATGGCAGTCAACGATCCGTTGGGCGATATGCTCACACGCATCCGCAACGCGCAGATGCGTCGCAAGGGCAAGGTGCAGACGCCGGGCTCGCGCCTTCGCGCGCATGTGCTCGACGTTCTGCAGTCGGAAGGCTATATCCGCGGCTATTCGACCACCGAATACGGCAATGGCCGCACCGAGTTCGAGATCGAACTCAAATATTTCGATGGTCTGCCGGTGATCCGGGAGATTCAGCGCGTGTCGAAGCCTGGGCGGCGGGTCTACGCCGCCGTCGACGCGATGCCGCGCGTCGCCAATGGCCTTGGCATCACCATCGTCTCCACGCCGAAGGGCGTGATGGCCGATCACGCCGCGCGCGAAGCCAATGTCGGCGGCGAAGTTCTTTGCAAGGTGTTCTGACCGGAAGCGCCGCAAATTTTGAGTTGGGAATAGTGTTATGTCTCGTATCGGAAAAAAGCCGGTCGCAATTCCAGCCGGCGTCACGGCCAAGATCGACGGCCAGCTGGTTTCGGTGAAAGGCGGCAAGGGAGCCCTCTCTTTCGCCGCGCCGGAGGACGTCGCCGTGGTTTTGGGCGAGGGCGGGATCGAAGTTTCGCCGCGCAACGAAACCAAGCGCGCGCGGGCGCTATGGGGCATGACCCGGTCGATGGTGAACAACCTCGTGACCGGCGTCTCAAAGGGCTTCGAGCGCAAGCTGGAGATCACGGGCGTCGGCTACAAGGCGGCGGTTTCTGGCCGAAACCTGCAATTGTCGCTCGGGTTCAGCCATGACGTGAACTTTCCAATTCCGGAAGGCATCGCGATCGTCGCCCCGAGACCGACGGAAGTGGCGATCAGCGGCATCGACAAGCGTCAGGTCGGACAGGTCGCCGCCGAAATCCGCGCTTTGCGCCCGCCCGAACCCTATAAGGGCAAGGGCGTCAAATACGCCGGCGAATTCATCTTCCGCAAGGAAGGCAAGAAGAAGTAATTTCGAGCTAAGGATCAGGAGCCAGTCATGGCAAAGGACAATGTGGCCACAGCCCGCCGCCAAGCGCGCGTCAGACGCTCGCTGCGCGCGCGCGCCTATGGCAAGCCAAGGCTTTCGGTGTTCCGGTCGTCGAAGCAGATTTATTGCCAGATCATCGACGACGACGCCGGGCGCACGCTTGCGGCCGCCTCCTCTCTTGAGAAGGTCAACCGCGAGAGCCTGAAGACCGGCGCCGACGTCGAGGCGGCGAAAGCGATCGGCAAGCTGATCGCCGAACGCGCGGCGCAAGCGGGCATTAAGGAAGTCGTGTTCGATCGCGGCTCTTATATGTATCACGGGCGGGTCAAGGCGCTGGCCGAAGGCGCGCGGGAAGGCGGCCTCAGCTTTTGAGGTCGCGCGGGATCGATATGGAACACGGATTGGGATTGGAACAGACACATGGCGCGTGAAGGTGAAGGCGGGCGTGGCCGCGACCGCGAGGAGCGCGACAGCGAATTCATGGATCGCCTGGTCCATATCAATCGCGTCGCCAAGGTGGTGAAGGGCGGCCGCAGGTTTGGCTTCGCCGCGCTTGTCGTTGTCGGCGACCAGAAGGGCCGCGTGGGCTATGGCCACGGCAAGGCGCGCGAGGTGCCGGAGGCGATCCGCAAGGCGACAGAGTCGGCGAAGCGCGCCCTGATCCGCGTGCCGTTGCGCGAAGGCCGCACGCTGCATCATGACGTCAATGGACGCCATGGGGCAGGGCGCGTCGTGCTGCGGGCGGCGCCCGCCGGCACGGGCATCATCGCCGGCGGTCCGATGCGCGCCATTTTCGAGACGCTCGGCATGCATGACGTCGTCGCCAAGTCGCAGGGCTCGTCCAATCCTTACAATATGGTGCGGGCGACGTTCGATGCGCTGAAGCGCGAGGATTCCCCGCGCGCCGTCGCTGCCCGCCGCAATCTCAAGGTTTCGACCCTTCAGGCGCGGCGCCAGGGCGGCGAGGCGGAAGCCGCCAGCGAAGGGTGAAGGAACCGATAATGACCGCCAAAACTAAATCCCAATCCAGCGCCACGGTGACTCTGGAGCAGATCAGGAGCCCGATCGGACGTCCCGCGGAACAGCGTGCGACGCTGGTCGGCCTTGGGCTGAACAAGATCGGCCGCCGCTCTTCCCTTAAGGACACGCCGGCTGTGCGCGGCATGATCGCGAAGGTCGCCCATCTCGTCCGCGTCGTCGACGAGGTCTGAGGCTGCGGCCGACTGAGGATAAAAGACATGGAACTCAACGATATTCATGACAATCCGGGCTCGTCGAAGTCCCGCATGCGGGTCGGACGCGGCATCGGCTCCGGCAAGGGCAAGACATGCGGGCGCGGCGTCAAGGGCCAGAAGGCCCGCACGGGCGTCGCGATCAAGGGGTTCGAGGGCGGCCAGATGCCGTTGCATCGGCGGTTGCCGAAGCGCGGCTTCTGGAATCCGTTCGCGACGAACTATAACGAGGTCAATATCGGACGCATCCAGGACGCGGTTAGCGCCGGCAAGCTCGATCCCGAGGGCGTCGTCACCAACGAGGCCCTGATCGCCAGCGGCGTGATCTCGAAGCCGCGCGACGGCGTCAAAATTCTCGGCGTCGGCAAGCTCGAGGCGAAACTCATGTTTGAGGTCGCCGCGGCGTCGAAAAGCGCCGTGGCTGCAATCGAGGCTGCCGGCGGCTCCATCAAGCTCACGGCCGCACCCGTCGAAGCCCCAACCGCTGCGGACGCTGGCTGAACCAATCCGGCGTCGCGCGGCCGAGGCTCACGTCTCGTCCGGCCAAGTCTCGTCCGGCGAAGTCAGAAGCGCGCTGGGGGGAAGTTGGATCTGCCCCGGCGCGCGAGCCCGCAGAACGCCCGAAAGGCTTTCGATCCCGTTTCGCCTGACCTATAAGGAATTCGTCGGGCGGCCTTTCGATCTGGTTCGCCGGCGCCGCCCGCCAAGCTGGCACATTCGCCGCGCCGATCCCATGTTGTTTCGAACCGTGGGCCAACGCCGGGGACGGCCGCTTGCCGAGGTTTCGATCCGGCGCAAGGCTTGAATTTAGAGCATTCCGGCGCGCAAAGCGCCTGAGGAGCACCAGATGGTATCGGCGGCAGAACAGCTTGCGGCAAACGTCAACTGGAGCGCCTTCGGCAAGGCCGAAGAACTCAAAAAGCGCATCTGGTTCACCCTCGGCGCGCTGATCATTTACCGGTTCGGCACCTATATTCCCCTGCCGGGCATCGATCCCGCCGCCTTCGAGGCGAATTTCACCGGCAATAAGCAGGGCGTCCTCGAACTGTTCAATATGTTCTCGGGCGGAGCCGTTCAGCGCATGGCGATTTTCGCGCTGAACATCATGCCTTACATTTCGGCCTCGATCATCATTCAGCTTCTGACGTCGGTGTTTCCGACGCTCGAGGCCTTGAAGAAGGAAGGCGAGTCCGGGCGTAAGGTCATAAATCAATATACGCGCTACCTGACCGTGGTGCTCGCCGCGTTTCAGGCCTATGGCATCGCCGTCGGG
>DAITNE010000046.1:0-8220 GCA_036834765.1 Methylocella sp. | reverse complement strand
GGCTGCGCTGACCGCCATGCTGCAGGCCGGCGAGATCGCCGGCGCCGGGCTCGATGTGTTCGAGCATGAGCCGGCGGTCTCGCCCAAACTCGTCCGCCTCGCCGCCGCCGGCAAGGTGACGCTGCTGCCGCATATGGGCTCGGCGACGACTGAAGGGCGCATCGACATGGGCGACAAGGTCATCGTCAACGTCAAGATGTTCATGGATGGCCACCGCCCGCCCGACCGCATCCTGCCCTCGATGCTGTAAGGGCCGCGTTTTGGCGCGATCCCACAAGGTTTGCTACAGCCTTCGTCCGCCGCCGCAGCTAGGTAAAAATACCGAAAGCGGTTTAAGCTCGCGCCAAATCCGGTGGAAATCGACGTTAGATTCGGAAGCTTGAACTGCCAGAGGAAAATTTGGGCCCTCTTGAAAAGGCAGTATCTGACGACCTCCCTGCCAGCCGCATCTCCGACGGGACACCCGAAGCGCCAGCGACAACGATCGACTTGAACCTGACACGCTGCGCGGTCGAGCGCCGCCCTACCCCTTAGGGCCGCCGCGCGAGACGCCGACCTTGGCCGGGCGCAGGACGCGCTCGCCGATGATATAGCCGGGCTCGATCACCTGCACCACGGTGCCGGTCGGCACGCTCTCGTCCGGCTGCTCGAACAGCGCTTCGTGCAGATTGGGATCGAACTTCGCGCCCAGAGGATCGAGCTTTTTGACGCCGTAACGTTCGAGCCTTGACGCGAAGTCGCGGTCGGTCAGCTCCAGCCCCTCGATCAGGGTCTGAATGGCGGGCGCAGCCTTCGCCCGCGCCTCCGCCGGCACATTGGCCAGCGCCCGGTGCAGATTGTCGGCGAAGGTCAGCATATCGCGCGCGAAGGATGTGACGCCGTAGGTTTTGGCGTCGGCGACTTCCTTCTCCGTCCGCCGCCGCAAATTCTCCATGTCGGCGAGGGAGCGCAAGAGCTTGTCCTTCAGCCCGGCGTTTTCGAGCTGAAGATTCTCAAGCACGATGAAGGGGTCCGGGTTTCCGGCGCGCGCGCCCTCTTGCGCCGCATCCGCGTCATCTGGACCATTGTCGGCTGGATCGGTCATGGGTCATTCCGCTCATGGGAAAAGGAGGGCTGGATATCAGTTTTCCGCCGGAAAAAATCAAGTTTTTCGCAAAGCTCAAGGGCGAGTCACCGCTTCGCCGCCTTCGGCGCGGCCTCCTCCCGGCCCTGATCGAAGATGCTCAGAAGGGACTGGCGAATCAATTCGTGCTGTTCGAGAGCGGTTATTTTGTCGCCGTTGAGGTCGGTCACGTAAAACACGTCGGCGGCTTTTTCGCCAAAGGTGGCGATATGGGCCGAGCCGATATTGAGATCGAGACGCGACAGCGCAGAGGTGAGATCGAACAAAAGCCCCGGCCTGTCGAGCCCCGAGACCTCGACGACGGTCATGCGGTTGGACAGCGAATTGTCGATCGTCACTTCCGGATGCAGCGGGAACGTCTTCTGGCGGGCGCCCGGCTGGCCGCTGCGCGCCGCCACGATATCCTTCAATTCGATGTCGCCGGCGAGCGCCTGCTCGATCGCGAAGGCGATCCGGCTGGCGCGCCGCAATTCATCCTCGTCATAATCGAAGGCGCGCGACACGGCAATGGTGTCGAGCGCCATGCCGTCGGTCGTCGTAAACACCTGCGCGTCGACGATATTGGCGGAGGAGGCGGCGCAGGCCCCGGCGATGACCGATAGAAGGCGCGGATGATCGGGCGCGATGACGGTGAGTTCGGTGACGCCGCGCGAGGGGTCGATGACGATATGCGTCACCGGCGCCCGCATTTCGACTTCGGTCATGTTCAGCAATTTGGCGTGCAGGATCTGCTGCTCGAGATCGGCCTTGAGCCAATAGGCTTGCGGATGGCGCTGCGCATAGGCGGCGAAATCGAGATCGGTCCATTGCGGCAGTCCGCGGCGCAATTCGAGCTGGGCCTGGGTGACGCGCCGCCTGCGGTCGATCGTCGAATGGCCGCCGGCCAGCACCATCTCGGTTTCCCAATAGAGGGTGCGCATCAGTTCGGACTTCCAGTGGTTCCAGACGCCGGGGCCGACGGCGCGGATGTCGCAGATCGTCAGAATGAACAGCATTTTCAGCCGCTCGAGGGTCTGCACCTTCTGCGCGAAGGTGAGGATCGTCTTGCGTTCGCCAAGGTCGCGCCGCTGCGCGGTATCCGACATGACGAGATGGTTTTCGACGAGCCAGGCGACGGTCTCCGTCTCCGCGTCGCTGAGGCCAAGGCGCGGACAGAGCGCGCGCGCGACATTTACGCCGGCGACCGAATGATCTTCGATGCGTCCCTTGGCGATATCGTGCAGGAACAGGGCGACGATGAGCGCGGTTCGATTGTTGATCGACAGCAGGATCTCGCAGGCGAGGGGATGTTCGCCCGAAAAGCGCTGTTGCTCGATATCGACGAGGTTGCCGACGGCGCGCAGCAGATGTTCGTCGACCGTGTAGTGGTGGTACATGTTGAACTGCATCAGCGCGACGATCTTGCCGAATTCCGGCACGAAGCGGCCAAGCACGCCGGCCTCGTTCATCAGGCGGAGCACGATCTCGGGCGTGTTGCGCGAGGTCAGAATATCGAGAAACAGGCGGTTGGCTTCCGGGTTTGCGCGCAATTTCGCGTCGATGCGCTTCAGCGATTTCGTGACGAGCCGCGTCGCGTCCGGATGGATCGCGAGCCCGTTGCGGTCGGCGACCCAGAACAGCTTGATGAGATTGACCGGATTGTCTTCGAAAATCTCCGGCCCCGCGACGGTCACGCGGCCGCTTTCGATGGCGAAATCGCCGGCGGCGATGGCGGCCGGCGCCGGCAGGAAGGGGCCGAAGCGATCGAGCATCGCGTGGGGCTTGGCCTGTTTCTCCTCCAGGGCGGCGCAAACGATCGCGGTCAGGTCGCCGACTTCCTTGGCGACGAGAAAATAATGCTTCATGAAACGCTCGACGCTGGCGAGGCCGCCGCGCGTCGAATAGCCGAGCTGAACGGCGATCTGGCGCTGAAGGTCGAAGGAAAGCCTCTCTTCCGGCCGCCCGGTCATGAAATGGAGATGGCACCGCACGCGCCAGAGAAATTCCTCGCAGCGGCAGAAGAGCCTGTATTCGGCGCGCGAGAACAGGCCGGCGCGGACGATCTCCGCGGCCTCGCGCACTTCGTAGACGTATTTCGCGATCCAGAACAGCGTGTTGAGGTCGCGCAGGCCGCCTTTGCCGTCCTTGACGTTCGGCTCGACGAGATAGCGCGAGCGGCCGGCCTTGGCGACGCGGGCGTCGCGTTCGGCGAGCTTGGCGGCGACGAATTCGGGCGCAGATCCATGCACGATCTCGCGTTCGAACCGCGTGCGCATGGTCTCGAAGAGAGCGGCCTCGCCGATCAGGAAGCGCGCTTCGAGAAGCGCGGTGCGCACCGTCATGTCGCCGCGCGCCTCGTCGAGGCACTCCTCGACGGTGCGGGTCGAATGACCGACCTTCTGGCCGAGATCCCAAAGGACATACAAAATCGACTGGACGACGGATTGGCAGCGCCGCGGCGCGGCGTCGGGCAGCAGGAAAAGGAGATCGATGTCGGATCCCGGCGCGAGGGTCGCGCGGCCGTAGCCGCCGACGGCGGCGATGACGCAGGATTTGGCGGAAGCCGCCTCCTCCACCGGATGAACGTAGGTCAGGACATAATCATGGATCGCATGGATCAGTTCGTCTTCGATATGCGCCAGCTGGCCGGCGCAGACGAGGCCGCTTCCATTGTCTTCGAGCGCGGCGCGGACAAGCGCCCGGCCGTGATCGAGGGCGCCGCGGAAGAGCGCCAGCGCTTCAGGGCGCGCGGCCTCGACCGGGCGCGCGTCCGCGTGGAGCGCGGCGATTTTCGCGCGCACGCCGGCGCGATCGAACAACTTCGCGGCCGGGAGGATTGGTCCGCGGCGTCGCCGCGCGGAAACTGTTTCGAGCATGGCGTCAAACGTTCCGATTAGGCTCGAGGGAGCTGCGCGGGCTCAAGATCCGTAGGGAGTCCGCCTCTTTTCCGTCGCGGGTCCGCTTTTCATCGAAAGCCCGCATGGGCACGCGGCTCAGCCTAGCGGACCTTGCGGCCTCGATCGCATCCCACGCCGCAACCGCGAGATCGGGGCCGCCGAGGCGCTTGATCGCCCGGATTCCGGTCGGAGAGGTGACATTGATTTCAGTCAGATTTCCGTCGATGACGTCGATCCCTACGAGAACGAGGCCCCGTCTTTTTAGTTCCGGGCCGATCGTTTCGCAAATTTCCTTTTCGCGCGGCGTAAACTCCGTCGCCGCCGCGGCGCCGCCGCGAACCATATTGGAGCGGATGTCGTTTTCGGCGGGCACCCGGTTCACCGCGCCCAAGGCGACGCCATCGATCAGAATGATGCGCTTGTCGCCGAGGCTGACCGCGGGCAGGAATCGCTGCACCACAAAGGGTTCGCGAAAGGTCGCCGCGAACATGTCGTAGAGCGAGCCGAAATTCGGATCCTTGCGGGCGACCTTGAACACCGCGGCGCCGCCGTGGCCGTAGAGCGGCTTCATCACCACCTCGCCCTGCGCGTCGCGGAAGGCCTCGATCGCCTTTTTGTCGCGGGTGATCAGGGTCGGCGGCATCAGCTGCGGGAATTGCATGACGAACAGTTTTTCGGGCGCGTTGCGCACGCTCGCGGGATCGTTGACGACGAGCGTCTCCGGCGGCAGCAGTTCGAGCAGATGCGTCGAGGTGATGTAGGCGAGATCGAACGGCGGATCCTGGCGCAGCAGCACGACGTCGACTTCGGCGAGATCGACGGATTTCGCCTCGCCAAGGGTGAAATGATCTCCGGCGACGTCGCGGACGGCGATCGGGGCTGCCTCCGCGATGACGCGGCCCTCGGACAGCGAAAGCTTGTCCGGCGTGTAGTAGACCAGCTTGTGGCCGCGCGCTTGCGCCTCCAGCATGAGGGCGAAGGTCGTATCGCCGGCTATGGCGATTTTTTCGACCGGGTCCATCTGGACGGCGACGTTGAGCGGCATGCGGATCCAAACTTTCGTGCGGCTGGCGGAAGGCGGCCACGGCTCGCCAGTTCAATCAACCCCGCCCCCTGCGCGGCGGATTTTCGCTAAGAATTCAGGGCTTCCTCGGGCGCGTTCGACGTCTCGATGGGCGCATCCGAAGTCTCCTGCGGCGAAGGACCGGCCTTGGCCTCCGGCCAAAGCGCCGCGTCCTTAGGCTTGGCCTCATTCGTGGTTTCGCGCAAGATGGTCCTGCGCTGCTTGTCGATGGCGTAGCGGGCATGGGCGATGGCGACCGAGAAGGCGCTGCCGTCGCCGCCGCCGCCGTTTTTCACGAACCAGCCGACAATGCCGCTGAGTTCTTCCTCCAGCGCCTCGATTTCGGGCAGCCGCCGCGCGCGGAGCGCCTGATCGGCAAGCCCGATCAGCCGATCGATCCGCGAGAGCTCCTCCTGGGATTTGCGCTTGTTGAGCCGCCCGAGCACCACCGCAACGAGCGATCCCAGAGTGCTGAGCGCCAGGCCGCCGACATAGAAATAGCTCTGGAACTCATCGAAGAAACTCTGCTGGCCGCTGTTGAGATAAGCGGCGACGCCGGGATGCACCGGCAGCACAGGGTTCTTGTCGTCGGGATCGGGCGCCTCGATCTGAGCGGCCAGCGGCGTGCTTTGCATGAGTTTCGCCTTGGCGGTGAACAGCGATTGCGCGATGGCGCCGGCCACGATGTCGAGCATGGTGTTCGGCGCGACGAAGCGGTAGGTGACGGCGAGCGTCGACACCGTATCGTCCGGAATGGCCGGGCGCCCGCGGAACGCGCCGGCCGGAACGTCGATCGATTCGAATCCGGGAAACTGCTTGTTGATGGCGTCGGCCTCGTCGATGCCGAGGATCTTCGGCGAACTCTTTGTCGCCGCCTTCACCGCCGCGACGACATCGACGACCTCGCCCGGCCCCATCGGGCCGATGGCGAGGATGGCCGCGATGCGCTTGTCGGCGAGCGCGTGGCCGATCTCCGCCATCGGCAGGAACACCCGCTTAACGCTGCCCGGCTGGATGTTGTAATAGCTCAAAACGGCATCGAGGGCATGCTCATTATAGCTCTGCAAAGGTCCTTGCGGGATTCCGATCGTCTTGTCGACGAGGCTCGGAATCTTGTCGATCGCCGTTTTGGCCGGCGTCACGACGGCGAAGACGTCGCGGCGCAAAATGGCGATCGTCTCGCCATTGGCGGGGATGGCGGCGTCGGACCGGATGATGGCGAGGTCCACGGCGTGATTCTCAATCGCCTTGGCGCTTGCGGCGAGGTCCGCGACTTCGACCAGGCGGATCTGGACGCGCGGATGCTGGGCGACGGTCGTCGCAGCGAAAGCGGCGATGAAGCGGTGCGCCGCGGTTCCAGGCGCGCCTGTCGTCACGCGCAGCGTCGCATGCGGTAAAATGAAATAATAAGCCGCAAGACCGGCCGCCGCGACGATCAAGACGCCCGCCGTCACCAACGTTGCAAGGCGCAATGGACCAATCCCCCAATCCTGGCCGGCTTGTTCGCCGATTGCTTCGTCGTGATCGATTCCAAGAGCTTGGAGCGGGATACAGGCGGAGACCCACTCCCGCTTTCCTCGTCCCGCTCTGAGAACCGAATACCGCGATCATGCGTCAAAACGGCGGCGCAATCCAAGAGGGATCCATTTCGATTTGTGACTGCCGAACCACGTCGCCGGCGGCGAGACGGCGCAATCGGCAGGTGATCGATCGGCCCCTTGTGTCAGGCTTGCGCTTCGCAGTAGAAGGCTCACGCTGGCGTGATCGCGCTTGTGGCGGCGCGCCGGAGCCTTTGAAAATAATCCGGCGTTGATCGATTGGGGACCAAGGAGAAATAGATGCGAAAGACCTTGCTTGCGACGGCGGCTCTCGCCGCATGCTTCGGATTGGGCGCGATTGCGCACGCCGCGGTGGAGTTGAACACTTATGCCGATAAGGATGGCTATCTCGACGTTCAGGAGTTGAGCTGTGCGCAACTGGCCGGAACCTATCAGGAAGACGCCAATTACCTCACGGCGTGGTATAGCGGCTGGTACAATGGATTGGCGAAGAAGCATTTCGCCAATATTCCGCGCAGCAAAGAGGCCGAGCACGAAACGATCGTCTATTGCAAAGACCATCCCGATGAGAAGGTCATCAAGGTGCTGGGCCGCGTTATCGACGAATACCGCGAGAAAAAAGGCATCGAAGTCAATAAATAGCCGGCGCAGCCTGTTCGGCGTCTATACAGCATGGCGGCGCCGGGGATTCCCGGCGCTGAACTATTGGGCAAGCGGCGCCGGAGTTTGCTGCAGCGCCGCTGCAAAACCTGTCTCAACTGTAGCAGATATGTAACGGCATAGTTAAATTGAACTGAGAATCTTCAACTGCGATCAAAACGCGTTTCGCGCGTCGAGCGTCGGCCCTAGACTGATTTTTCCATCGCGATTCGCCGCGAGGCATGGATCCAAGAGGGCTGGGGGCCGAGATGGTGCGATCATCGCGATGCCGGGCGTTGCTGTTCGCAGCCGCTGCCGCTGCGTTGGCCGCTCCGGCGAGCGCCACAGAATATGGCCTCGGCAATTATCAGCTCGGGCTGGTGCTTCCGCTCGCCGGGTATATGCCGCCGCCCGGCATTTATTTCTGGGATAACTTTTACCTCTACCAGGGTACCGGCAATCTCTACCAGAACAGCAATACCCGAAACCCCTCCCAGGTTACCTATAATTTCGCGGCCAACATCGGCGTTCTCGCCTGGTTCACGGACGCCACCATTCTCGGCGGCGAACTTGGCTTCGCCAACACCAGCGCTTACGGCTCGGATACGACGACGGTGGTGACGCCCTACGTGGACGCTCTTGGCGTCGATCGTCATGTCACCACCCAGCAATCCGTCGCCAGCTTCACCGACACCGAATTCAGCGCCATCCTCGGCTGGCATGCGGGCGACCAGCACTGGGCCCTGACCCTCAGCGGCTTCGTTCCGACCGGGGATTACGACGCGGCGCGGATCGCGCAAACGAGCCTCAACCGCCCGTCGGTCGATCTCAAGGGGGCTTACACTTTCCTGAGCCTCCAGTCCGGCCTCGAAGCGACGGCAGCGCTTGGCGTGAATGTCAACGCCATTAACACCGTGACAAATTACCAGAGTGGCGCGGAGCTTCACTTTGAGTGGACGC
>DAITNE010000045.1:6963-8297 GCA_036834765.1 Methylocella sp. | reverse complement strand
TGCGGCGGCTGCGCGGTGCAAACGCTGGCGTTTGGGCCTTACGCGCAATGGAAGAAGGGCCTGCTGACGGAGGCCCTGCGACTGGCGGGTCTTCCGGCCAGCGTGGAAGAGCTGGTCGACGCCCATGGGGAGGGCCGCCGGCGCGCGACGTTTCATGCGCGAACGGATGGCGCCGGCGGGGCCGTCTGCGGCTTCATGGAGGCGCGCTCCCACGCAATCGTCGAGATCGACGAATGTCCTGTGCTGGCGCCGGCTCTCCGCGAGGCCCCCGCGGTCGCCCGCGCGCTGGCGAAAACCCTCGCCGCCTCCGGCAAGCCGCTCGACATTCTGGTGACGGCGACGGATTCAGGCCTTGATGTCGACCTCAAAGGCCACGGAGCGCTGAACGACGACGAAAAGCAGCGCCTCGTGCGCTTCGCCCTGCGCCATGATCTCGCGCGCCTCACCAATCACGGCGCGATCGTCGCGCTGCAACGCCCGCCTCTCGTCGCCATGGGCAAGGCGATGGTGGCCATTCCGCCCGGGGCCTTCCTGCAGGCGACTGTCGCCGGCGAGGCGGCGCTCGCAGCCGAGGTCTCATCAAGGCTCCAGGGCGCGAGCCGCATCGCCGATCTTTTCGCGGGGGTCGGCACGTTTTCTTTGCGCCTCGCGGAATACGCTCCGGTGCATGCCGTCGATTCCGACGCGGCGGCGCTTGCGGCCCTCGCCAGGGCCGTGGGCGGCGCGGGGCTGCGGCCTATCGGCATCGAGACGCGGGATCTCTTCCGCCGCCCTCTCAGCGCAGCGGAGCTGGCGCGCTTCGACGGCCTCGTCTTCGATCCCCCCCGCGCGGGGGCCGAGCTTCAGACGCGGGCCATCGCAAAATCCAGCATTCCACTGGTCGTCGCGGTCTCTTGCAATGCGCAGACTTTTGCGCGGGACGCCGCGATCCTCTGCGCCGGCGGCTATGCGCTCGAACGCGTCCTGCCGTTCGACCAGTTTCGCCATTCGCCACACATCGAGATCGTCGCCGCGTTCCGCAAAATCGCCAAGCCGCGCGCGCGGCGTCTGCTCGGCTAAGCCGGGCCGGCCTCGTCACAGCGCATTGACCGGCTCCGACCAATCGAAATGCCAGACCCAGCGAAGATCGGTCCAGTATGCTGCGGGCGTCCAGTCCCGCCGCCCGATTGCGCGTCGGTCACGGCTCCATAATCGGCGGCGAGCCTTAGCCAGCGGTCCTGTGAGACAAATTCGAGTTCGTAATCAACTCCGGTCGGAAGCGGATCGCTCAAAGCCTGATGAAACTGAAGCGTGATCGTGTTGAGCGGAAGCGGTTTGTCGCGCCCCGAAAGGCG
>DAITNE010000045.1:0-6863 GCA_036834765.1 Methylocella sp. | reverse complement strand
CGTGAACATAGAGGATCAGGAGATAGAACGCGTGGAGCGGATACAAGGCATGTAATTTGAAGACCTCGTTCAGCTCGTCGAAATTGGTCGGCAAATCGATGATCAGGGCGCTTTTCAGCTTGCGAATGAGCTGCGATTCAGAGATCGCCTGCTCAAGGGATTCGTAAAATCGCCAGCCAAATTCGGTGTTGGCTTCCTCGTGGCCGCAGGCAAGTCTGTGTATGGAGCCCAACTGCCTGAAACTTTCGAGCAGCTTCCGCCTGAACAGGTCGTCAAACTCTTTCCACGAGGATTCAAACGAATCGTTGAATATCTGATGTTGATGCATCGTATCCCCCTATTCACATGTTTTGTGGATTTGGTTGTTGCATCATCTTTCCAACGATAGGCGACCGCGCGCTATTTCCTTTCTTTACATCCTGCCTCGAAGTCAATCGCCAAGTCCTCGCTCAATATTCTTGGCGGCAAGGCGATTTGGTCTTCATTAATCCGAAACGCCGGCGCCTGTCCAACAGGCCGATTGAACGGTCCCGCGGTCGCGGTCACAGGGATGAGCGCGCCGCTCCCGCGCGCGGCGCCTGCTCGGCTAGCCGGGTCAGAGCCAGCGGTTCATAGTCCGCCGCCTGGCTTCACCCGACGAGAGGACTTCGCCGGAGCGCTTCGCCTTTGCGCGAAGGCCCTTGCCGGCCATCAGCATTTCAATGACGAACGCAACCAGCGCACCGAGCGTGAACAGAACCGCGAGCCCGAACAGAATGAACAAGACCCGGGCAATGGTGGTCTCGAACAGGAAGCCGATGAAAAGGGCGAGGACCGCCGCGCATGTGGCGCCGCCGCCAAGCGCGCCGAGCACGACGGCGATATCGAGCGCCACCGATCTTTTGCGCAGATAATCGAACTGCTCGCGAAGCTGCTCGGCGGCGTCGTCCTCCACCGCTTCGATGGCCTCGGACAATGTATCGACCTTATCGGCGACGCGGCCGAGGCGCGTCGAAAACACGCTGAGTAGGCCGGCGAGGCCAGAGAGCAGAAAAACGGGCGTCAGCGCCACCTGGATAATATGCGCGACGCCTTCGAGCGAACCGCCTGCCTCGTTGAGCGCGAACATGGGCTAAACCGGACCGGCGGCGCCCGGCGGCTTTTCGAGAGCGCCCGCGGGCGGCGGCGGATCGAACCATTGGAAGCCCAGAAAGCCAACGAGAAAGCCGCCGATATGAGCCTCCCAGGCGATGGTCGCATCGGCCATGCCGATCGTGGCGGGAAAGACGCCGAACAGGAAATTGGCGGCAAACCAGAGGCCAAGAAACGTCAGCGCGTTGCGGTTCGAAGCGACCTCCCGCAGCGGCAGCGCCGGCAGGCGGTAGACGTGGTCCGCGCGGCGATCCGAGAAGCCGAGGGCCGCGCCGAGCGGCGCTCCCGGCTGGAACGCGAAACGCACCACGGCCGCCATGGTCCCCGAGACCACGGCGGACGCGCCGACGACCGGCTGCAGATCCGCGATATGGGTGAGATAGTGCGTTAAAGCCCCCGCCACGGCGCAGACGGCGCAAAAGATCAGAAAACGCGTTGTCCCGAAGCGCCGCGCGACGGCCGAGCCAAAGGCGACAAGCCACAGGCTGTTCATGCCGACATGGGCCCAGCCGCCATGCAGGAAGGCGTAGGTCAGCGGCGTCCACCACAGAGGGCGTCCATCGCCGAGAAAGAACGTCGCCAATTGCGCGTCGGTTTCGCTGGAGCTCGCAGTGGCGTCGAAAGCAGCGTTGACGAGGCCAGGGTTGAAGGCAAAGGTGAAGCGCCCCGGCACGAAAGCGAAATGCGCAAGAATTTTCAATTGCGTCAGAGGCGAGACCGCGCCCAGCAGCGCCTGGATAAGGACGAGAACGGCGACGACGCCCAGGACCACGGCCGGAACATTGAAGATGCGTTCTCTGGCGGGGGTCATTCTGACGGCCTCAATCGACGAATCGCAAGGGTTCCAATTTAATCCACATCCTCTACCGCTGGCGCGACGAGGCCCAACACTTTCTGCGCCAGCGCCGCCTCCATGAAGCCATCGAGGTCGCCATCCAGCACGTCGTCCGGCGTTCCGGAAGTCGCGCCGGTGCGAAGGTCCTTCACGAGTTGGTAGGGCTGCAGCACATAGGAGCGGATCTGATGCCCCCAGCCGATCTCGGTCTTCGAGGCCTCGGTGGCGCTGGCGGCGGCCTCGCGGCGCTCGATTTCCTGCTCGTAGAGCCTTGCGCGCAGCATGTTCCAGGCGGTGGCCTTGTTCTTGTGCTGCGAGCGCTCGCCCTGGCAGGCGACGACGATGCCTGACGGAATATGCGTGATGCGCACCGCCGAATCGGTGGTGTTGATGTGCTGGCCGCCGGCGCCGGAAGAGCGATAGGTGTCGATGCGGCAATCGCTTTCCTTGACGTCGATGTCGATCTTGTCGTCGATCACCGGATAAACCCAGACCGAGGCGAAGCTGGTGTGACGGCGCGCATTGGAATCGAACGGCGAGATGCGCACCAGCCGGTGCACGCCGGATTCGGTCTTGGCCCAGCCATGCGCGTTATGGCCCTTGACGAGCAGCACGCCCGATTTGAGGCCCGCTTCGTCGCCGCCCGTCTCCTCGATGATCTCGACCTTGAATTTATGGCGCTCCGCCCAGCGCGCGTACATGCGAAACAGCATGCGCGCCCAGTCGCAGCTCTCGGTGCCCCCAGCCCCGGAATGAACCTCGATATAGGTGTCGTTGCCGTCGACCTCGCCCGACAGAAGCGCTTCGATCTGGCGCCGCTCGGCTTCGAGCTTGAGCTGCTTCAGCTGATCGATCGCCTCTTTTTCGGTGGCGGAATCCTCTTCGGCCTCTGCCAGCTCAATGAGCGTCGCGGCGTCGTCGAGTTCGCTCTCGAAGCGCGCGATGGAGCCGAGCCGGTCTTCGAGTTCGGTGCGCTCGCGCATGATTTTCTGCGCGGCCTCGGCGTCGTTCCAGAGATTTGGGTCTTCGACTTTGGCGTTCAGCTCCTTGAGCCGGCGATCAGCGGTCTCGACGTCAAAGATGCCTCCTCAGCAATCCCATGGACTGCTTGATGGCTTGAACCAACGCTTCGGCTTCGGCGCGCATCTATTTTCTAGCTTTCGGGATGAGGCGACGGGGCGTCGCGGGCTGGCGCGAACATAGGGTTGAGGGTCGGCGATGTAAATGGGAAGCGATGAGCGCGGCAGGTCTCTGTCTTCCTCGAAAGAGCTTGACAGGGAGCGCCTGAAGATTTTGACTAATTGACCAGTCATACCGACCAAATTGGTATCATGCGCGAAGTCCAGTCCTCCGACGCCAAGGCGCATTTGCCGCAACTCCTCGACGATGTGGAGCGCGGCGAGACGATCATCATCACGAGACACGGCCGGGCGATTGCGCGGCTCGTGCCCGAGGCCGAACGGCGGCGGGAAGAAGCTGCAAAGGCCCTCGCGGAACTCGAAGAGTTTCGAAAGACCATGCCCCAGCTCACGCTCGACGAAATTCTCTCCGCCCGTCATGAGGGGCACAAATACTGATGCCCTTCGTTGTGGACGCCTCGGTGACCGCCTGTTGGCTCATGCCGGACGAAGCCCATCCGCTCGCGACGAGAACTCACGGGAGACTGGCAAACGATCATGCCGTGGTCCCGCGCATCTGGTGGTTCGAGATTCGCAATCTGCTTGTCGTCAACAAGCGGCGAGGCCGGCTCGACGCGGGCAAGAGTAACCGCGCTCGCGATCCTCAGGCGGCTTCCAATCGAGTTCGATTTCGATCAAGGGATAGACGAAGAAGCTCTTCTCGGCATCGCGAGGCGCTACAGGCTCAGCGTCTATGACGCCGCCTATCTGGAACTCGCTCAGCGGGAGCGCATCGCACTCGCCACGCTCGACAGCGCGCTCGCCAAGGCTGCACGCGCCGAGAACGTCCAGTTGATCGGGGTTTAGGCGTCAGCGCGTCTAATACAGCCCGCCCGTGCCCGTCCCGACGACACGGTCCGCGTCCGGATTGACCGCCTGCGCCCGCGGCGACGAATCGCCCGCGGCGTAGGAGTCTGCCGGCGCAGTGCCGGGCTTGAACGCTTCGAGAATCGAGCCGGCGCCGCTGGAGCGCATGCCACTTTTGACGTCGACCGAGATCAGCTTGATGCCCGGCGGGACGCGGAACGGCACATCGGGCTTGTCCTTCAGCGCCATCTTCATGAAATCGCGGAATATCGGCGCGGTGTAATGGGCGGCCTGCGCGAAGTCGCCCAATGAGCGCGGCTGGTCGTAGCCCATGAAGACGCCGACGGTGAGATCGGGGGAATAACCAACGAACCAGAGGTCCTTCGCGTCATTGGTCGTCCCGGTCTTGCCGGCGAGATGTTTGCCGACCTCCTTGATCGCCTGCCCGGTCCCACGCTGGATCACGCCTTCCATAATGGAGGTGATCTGATAGGCGGTGAGCGGGTCCAGCACCTGCTCGCGCTTGTCGATGAGGCGTGGCTCCGGCTGGTTGTCCCATTTCGCCGCGTCGCAGCCCTCGCAGACGCGCTCGTCGTGGCGGTAGAGCGTATGGCCCCAGCGATCCTGGATGCGGTCGATGAGGGTCGCCTTGATCCGCTTGCCGCCATTGGCCAGCATCGAATAGGCGGTGGTCATGCGCAAAAGGGTGGTCTCGCCGGAGCCGAGCGACATCGACAGATAGGGCGGCAGATCGTCATAAATGCCGAAGCGCTTCGCGTATTCCGCGATCAGCGGCATGCCGACGTCGCGGGCGAGGCGCACCGTCATCTGGTTGATCGAATGTTCGACGCCATAGCGCAGCGTATGCGGGCCGCTCGACTTGCCTTCGAAATTCTCCGGACGCCAGACTCCAAGGCCCGGCCCCTGGTCGATTTCGATCGGCGCATCGAGGACGATCGACGACGGCGTATAGCCATTGTCGAGCGCGGTCGCATAGACGAACGGCTTGAACGAGGAGCCAGGCTGGCGCAGCGCCTGCGTCGCGCGATTGAACTCGGACTGGTCGAAGGAAAAGCCGCCGACCATGGCGAAGACGCGGCCCGTATAGGGATCCATCGCGATGATCGCGCCGCTAACCTCGGGGATCTGGCGCAGGCGATATTCGCCGGGCTTGCCATCGATCGCATCGACATAGATCACGTCGCCCGGCGCGAGCGAGGATCGCGCGCCGGCGGCGTGCGTCCAGTGCAGGCCGACATTGCTGAGCGTGCCCGATTCGCGCTCGCGCTCGACTTCGCCGGATTTCTCCCGCCGCGGCTGCAGGCCGATGCGGGCGGTGGCGTCGTTCACGTCGATGACGACGGCGAGCCGCCATGTTCCGATATCGCCCAGAGTCGGGATGTCGGCGAGCGGAACGCCCCAGTCCTGGCTGATGTCGATATGGCGCATCGGTCCGCGGAACCCATGCTCTTCATCGTAACGCACGAGTCCGTCGACGAGGGCGCGCCGCGCCATCAACTGCATCTTCGGATCGAGGGTCGTGCGAACCGAAAGACCGCCCTCATAGAGCTTCTTTTCGCCGTAGCGGTCGTTCAGCTCGCGGCGCACTTCCTCGGCGAAAAAGCCAGCCTGCAACGCGTTCGGCGAGAGCACGCGCGGGTTCACGCCAAGCGGCTCCTGCTTGGCCTTCTCGCCGTCGACGCGCGAGACATAGCCGTTTTCGACCATGCGATCGATCACCCAGTTGCGCCGCTCGATCGCCCGTTCGCGCTTCAGGAACGGATGATAATTGTTCGGCGCCTTCGGCAGGGCGGCGAGATAGGCGGCCTGCGCGACGGTCAGTTCATTGACCGATTTGTCGAAATAATTGAGGGCGGCGGCGGCGACGCCGTAATTGCCCAAGCCAAGATAGATCTCGTTCAGGTAAAGCTCGAGGATCTTGTCCTTCGAATAGGCGCCCTCGATACGAAAGGCGAGCAACGCCTCTTTGATCTTGCGTTCGAACGAGCGTTCGTTGGTCAGGAGAAAGTTCTTGGCGACCTGCTGCGTGATCGTCGAGGCGCCCTGGACATGCTTGTCGCCTTGCACGAGCACAAAGGTTGCGCGCAGGATGCCCTCCGGATCGACGCCGGCGTGATGGTAGAAATTCTTGTCTTCAGCTGAAATGAACGCGTTTTTCACCAGCGGCGGAATGGCCGCGCTTGGCAAATAAAGACGCCGCTCCCGCGCGTATTCGGCGAGCAGCGAGCCGTCGCCGGCATGAACCCGCGTCATGACCTTCGGTTCGTAATTTTGAAGCTGCGTATAATCGGGAAGATCTTTTTCGAAATTCCAGACGACCAGTCCCACAGCGCAAGCCGCGACGACAAAAAGAATCGCGGCGGTCGTGAATATAAAACCGAGGAGACGGGCGATAAGCCGCATGCGGACAGGCCTTTTCATCAATTTTGCGCGCGATCGCCGGAACGCCGCGGACGTTCTCGCTCCATCACGCGTTTAAAACCAAACGAACGACGGCGTCCCTGAAGCCGCCCAGTTCCTATATGGCGCGCATTCGCCGCTGGGCACAGCGTGATCGCCCATCCCTGCGGCGCTTTTGTGTTATTAGTTTGTCAACCAATAGCGCCCCGGATCGAATTCGCACGCGCCTCTGAAGCCGTGGCTTGTCTTGTTGCGCGCGACCTATCTTGTCGTCGGACGCCGCCGCGGGCGCCCACCGACTCAACCTAGAACCAGACAATCCTCTTTGCATTTTGTTTTGCGCATTGTGCGGTCGCGCACGTGGTCGGCCGCTTGAAAAGGATTTTGGCGCTTATTGCGAAGGGCCGGCGACGGCGGTCGGCGCGGCTTGCTGATTCCCTTGCAGGACGCTCCGTCCCGTTGACCGATCGCCGCCCGCCGGGGGCGCCCCC
>DAITNE010000044.1:0-8385 GCA_036834765.1 Methylocella sp. | reverse complement strand
GATCAACAACAATTGCCTGACCTGTCACTCCGCTTCCATGGTGCTTAACCAGCCGCAGCTGTCGAAGGCGACTTGGGGAGAAGAAGTCGCAAAGATGCGAAAGGTTTACGGGGCGCCGGTGCCCGATGAAAGCGTGCCGGCGATCGTAGACTATCTCGCCGGACTTAGCCCGAAGGATTAGCGTGGGTCTTTTGGCCTGCTCGTCGTAGGTCATCGGTGTGACCTCATGCGCACCGAAAATAATCACTTGCGCGTCGCTCGCGCGGGCGAGATCGAAGATGAACTGCCGAAACTCGGACTCATCCGTCCCAGGCGGCTGGAGGAAGGTGCAGCCATCGATATCGGCCGAAAAAGGCGCGGCGGCCGAGGCGGGCTCAACCTCGATGACGACCGGCGTTTTGCAGATGAAAACGCCCTGGCGCTGATCGCGCAGGGCGTTTTCGACGTCTCGCCGGGCGTCGCCGTCGGCGAGGATAGTTGCTATCTCGACGTCGATGGCGATCGGCTGTTGGTTGAAGGCGAGCCAACGCTGATCGATCACATCGCGCTCGTGAGCATGTTGCAAGGCAACGCCGGCGTCTGGCAAAGGGATCGAGGGCCTGGGGTGATCGGCCCACAGAGCACAGAAGCCGAGGTTGACGCCTCTTTAGAGAAAGCCGCCAACATCACCGCTTTTTGCCGCTGCCTCCGAAATCTACCCAAATAAGCGATTTCGCGATTAGATAAGTCGAACCGGATTAGCAAGGGTCAACCTCAGATCCATTACCCCCCCAACCAATTCGTAGCCAAAAATCAATAATCAGAGAGAAGCCCCGGGTGGTGGTGCCCAAAGCGTGGCTCGCCTCAACGTTAGCTATATCCCTGGTTGTTCTCACACCAAACGATAGACGCCGCCCTCGTCCTTTGAGTTTTTGCCTTGCCGGTGAGCTTCGCGATCTCCGCCACCTCCGAGGAATTCACGTTACGGCTCCACCCGGTTACCGCAGCGATTTGATCGAGCGTCGCACCGTCTTTGCTCACTAATAGCGCATAGACGCGGGCGCGCTTGGTGCCTGCGCGGAATGATACCTCGCCAGCTTTCTTTTTCGCGACCTTAGCGACAGCGACCGCGACTTGCGCGGCCGTGCGCGTGGCTACAGCGGCTTTCGCAGTTTTGGGCGCAGCAGGAGCCTTCGCGGCTTTAGGCGCGGGGGTGCGGCTGAGAAAGTTTTGACGCCGCCCTTGCCCGCCCTTGCCTTGACACCACTATGGTGTAACCGTACATTATGACGTGGAAGCTATCACCGACCTATGACTTGGCGTCTATCAAGGCGGCATTCAATGACGGGGACAAGCACGACGTCACCAGCACCGCCGCTAAAAGCGCCGCTGCGCTCGGCTTTGTCCGTGCCGACATTGTCGAAACGATTCAGCGCATGGAGCGGGTGCATTTTTACAAGTCGATGACGTCCTATGAGGATCACCGCGTCTGGCAGGATGTCTATCACGTCCCCTCGTACGTCGGGACGCTCTACGTCAAGTTCACGCGCGACGCTGAGACGGGAGAGTTTTTGCTGCTGTCGTTCAAGGAGAAAAACAATGACTGATTGCGCGGCGCCGGGAGCGCTGAAGCGGGGCGTGCGGCCCTTGACGATCGAGTACAAGGGCCTCGCCATGACGATCGAGATGCCGGGGCTCTACCGCGACGGGTCCGAGGAGGGCATGCATACCGGCGACGACATGAAAGTGTCCGATCGCGCGCTGAACCGGCTTAAGGCGCAAGTCGAGGGGCTGCTATCGCCGGAAGAAATCAAGCGCATTCGCGGCAAGCTTGAGTTGTCGCAGGAGCAGGCTGGAGAGCTGATCGGCGGCGGCCCGCGCGCATTCCAGAAATATGAGGCCGGCGACGTGCTGCCGAGCCGCGCGATTAGCAGCGCACTTGCGCTTCTCGATCGCGACCCGAAAGGCCTGGAAGCGATTCGACCGCGCCCGCTCGCCATCGCTTCCGCGTGAGGCGGACAAAGCCTTTATCGCGGCTCACGGCCGTATTCAGAATGTCACTTATTGCGCCGATAATCCGCCTTCGACGGATGGCCTTTTGGTAGCGAAAGCATTCCCCCGTTGTTCCCCCTGAGCCGCGGGTGCGCATTTTCCAGAGAGATCGCGCATGAAGAGTCATCACATTCCGGCGGCTTCTTGCCGACAACTTTCTGAACGAGGACAAAAACGGTGAACTCGCAGGCGGAAGATCCCGGGCCGGCCGAGATCAAGCGGGCTGGCGACGCAAGGCGCGCCCCGAGAGGGAGACAGGCCGATCAGTCCGTTTCCGATGAGACCGTTTCGCCCCAAACTGACGCGCAGAGCGGCGAGACGCCGGCTGCGGACGGAGAAATCGCCATGAGCAGCGACATTATCGCCCTGAGGTCTGGCGAAGACGGCGCGCCCTCGATCGCGAACGAAGCCGGCGTCGCCGAGACCCTCGACGATCCGACGCGATCGGTGCACCGCTTCATCAATCGCGAACTGTCGTGGCTCGAATTCAACCGGCGGGTTTTGCAGGAAGCCTCCAACAAAAATCACCCGCTCCTCGAACAATTGCGCTTTTTGTCCATCTCGGCGACCAACCTCGACGAGTTCTTCATGGTGCGCGTCGCCGGCCTCCGCGGACAGATGCGCGCCGGCGTGATGACGCCCTCCGAGGACGGCATGACCCCGACGCAGCAGCTGGCGCGAATCCGCGAACGGGTCAGCCTTCTCGCTGTCGAGCAGCTGCGCCGCCGGCGCGAGCTGCGCGAGGAGTTGATCGGCGTCGGCATAACGCTTCTCGATCCGCCGGAACTCAGCGCGGCCGACAAAGCCTGGCTGGAGCAATATTTCATCACCCACGTCTTCCCGGTCTTGACGCCGCTCGCAGTCGATCCCGCGCATCCGTTTCCGTTCATTCCGAATTTCGGCTTCACCATCGCTCTTGAACTCGTCGGACCGGTCGAGCGCAAAATCTCGAAGGCCCTGATCCGGCTGCCGGCGAAGATCCAGCGCTTCATCCGGTTGCCGGAAGGGGAGGGCGATGACCAGCATCAGCGCTTCATCGCGCTCGAGAACGTCATCGGCATGTTCACGCAAAGTCTGTTTCCGCGCTACAGCGTGCGCGGACACGGACTGTTCAGGGTCATTCGCGACAGCGATCTCGAAGTCGAGGAGGAGGCCGAGGATCTCGTCCTCCTGTTCGAGAGCGCCTTGAAGCGCCGTCGCCTCGGATCGGTGATCCGCCTCGAATTCGACAGCGTGATGCCCGAGGAGCTGCGCGCCTTCGTCGCGGAAGAGCTCGCTGTTGAGCCGGACGAGGTGTTCGTCCTCGACGGCATGCTGGCGCTGAACGAAACGTCGGAGATCGTCGGCCTCGACCGGCCGGAGCTGAAGTTCAAACCCTATAATCCGCGTTTTCCGGAGCGTCTGCGCGACAATGGCGGCGATTGTTTCGTCACCATCAAGCAGAAGGATCTCGTCGTCCATCACCCGTACGAATCCTTCGACGTCGTCGTTCAGTTTCTCAATCAGGCCGCGGTCGATCCCAACGTCGTCGCCATCAAGCAGACGCTCTACCGCACCTCGTCGAACAGTCCGATCGTTCGCGCGCTGATCGACGCGGCCGAAGCCGGCAAGTCGGTGACGGCGCTTGTCGAGCTCAAGGCGCGCTTCGACGAGGCCGCCAATATTCGCTGGGCGCGCGATCTCGAACGCGCCGGCGTGCAGGTCGTGTTCGGCTTCATCGAACTGAAGACGCACGCCAAACTGTCGATGGTGGTGCGTCGCGAATCCGGCGCCCTGACGACCTATTGCCATGTCGGCACGGGGAACTATCACCCCATAACCGCGAAAATCTACACCGACATCTCCTTCTTCACGGCCGATCCCGCGATCGGCAGAGACGTCTCGCGGATCTTCAACTATATTACCGGCTATGCCGAGCCCGAAGGTCTCGAACTGATGGCCGTCTCGCCGATCTCGATCAAATCGCGCTTGCTCCAGAACATCGAGGAGGAAATCGCGTTTGTGAAGGCGGGCAAGCCTGGCGCGATCTGGGCGAAATGCAACTCGCTCGTCCATCCCGAAATCATCGACGCCTTTTACGCGGCGAGCCAGGCCGGCGTGAAGATCGATCTCGTCGTGCGCGGCATCTGCTGCCTGCGGCCGGGGGTGCAGGGCCTCTCCGAAAATATCAGGGTCAAGTCTATCATCGGCCGCTTCCTTGAGCATGCGCGGATCTATTGCTTCGGCGGCGGCTATGGGCTGCCGCATCCGAAGGCGAAAGTTTACATCTCCTCCGCCGACCTGATGCAGCGCAATCTTGACCGGCGCGTCGAGGCCATGCTGCCGATTCTCAATCCGACCGTGCATGAGCAGGTTCTCGATCAGATCATGGTCGCAAATCTCATCGACAATCAGCAGAGCTACAGGGTCTTGCCGGATGGCTCCAGCGCGCGCATACAGGCGCCGCCGGGCGAAGAAGCGTTTAACGCGCACTCCTATTTCATGACCAACCCGAGTCTGTCAGGCCGTGGAAAATCGCTTAAGACGTCAAGTCCAAAAACCCTCTTCAAACGCCTGGACGGCCGCTGAAGCGACGATGGATTCAATCCCTCGCGAGTCTCTCGAAGACGCTCGGGAAAGCGCTCCCGTCAAGCAGCCGATCGCGATCGTCGATATCGGCTCGAATTCGGTTCGGCTCGTCGCTTATGAGGGCTTGAGTCGCGCGCCGCGCCAGATTTTCAACGAGAAATCCCTGTGCGCTCTCGGCAATGGCGTCGCGACGACAGGCAAACTGCCGAAGGCCGGCATCGACAAGGCGCTTGCCGCCTTGCGCCGTTTCAAGACGATGAGCGAAATCCTGCAGGTCGGAGAGCTGCATGTTCTGGCCACCGCCGCCGCGCGCGACGCCTCGAACGGCGCCGAATTCGTCGAGGCGGCCAGCCACGCGATCGGTGCCCCGATCTCCCTGTTGTCGGGCGCGCGGGAAGCCGAGCTTTCCGCCCATGGCGTCGTCTCCGGGATCTATCGGCCAGATGGCGTCGTCGGCGATCTCGGCGGCGGTTCGCTCGAGCTGATCGACGTCAAGGGCGTGCAGCTTGGCAAGGGCGCGACTCTGCCGCTCGGCGGCCTGACGCTGATGGACGCCTCCAACAACTCCCCCCGCGCGGCGGTCAAGATCGTGCGCGAGGCCTTGGCGAACTCGCGCATCGTCGAACGCGTCGCCGGACGCACCTTCTACGCGGTGGGAGGCACCTGGCGCGCGCTCGCCAAATTGCATATGCGCCAGCGCCATTATCCGCTGACCGTCATGCACGGCTATGTCATTCCTTCCGAGGACGCCTCAGACTTCGCCGGCATCGTCGAGCGGGTGAACACCGAGACGCTGATCTCGATCGAGGCGGTCAACGCCCAGCGCCGTCCGCTATTGCCTTACGGCGCAATGGTGCTCGACGAGATCATTCGCCGGGCGATGCCGAAGGAAATCATGATCTCGACCGCCGGCGTGCGCGAGGGCCTGATTTACGAAATGCTCGATCAGGCGCAGCGGCGGAAAGATCCGCTGATCGTCGCGGCCTCTGAGGCCAATCTCCAGTTCTCCCGGGCACCGCGCCATGCCGAGGATCTAGTCGACTGGACAGATCGCTTCATGAAGTCGACTCATCTTGAGGAAACCATTGAAGAAAAGCGCTTGCGTCATGCGGCGTGCCTGCTCGCCGACGTCAATTGGCGCGCGCATCCCGACTATCGCGGCGAGGAGAGCCTGAACCTCGTTGAGAACACGGCCCTGACCGCCATTGACCATCCCGGCCGCGCATTTCTCGGTCTCACCATGTCCTATCGCTATCTTGGCCTCGACGACGACGAGGTAAGTCCGCAGATCAGGGCGCTGGCGTCGGCGCGCATGCTCGACCGGGCGCGCATCGTCGCCGCCGCGGTCCGCCTCGCCTATCTGGTGTCGGGCGCGATGCCGGATGTTCTGCCGCGGACGCCCGTCGCGTGCCTCAAGAGCAAGGTCGAACTTACCCTTCCGGCCGATCTCGCCGATCTCGCCAGCGACAGGCTCTATAGCCGGGTCAAGCAGCTCGCGCGGCTGATCGGACGCGACGCGATCGTCACCATAGCGGGGTAGATGGTCAAACAAAGAAATCGAGCGGCGGGTTCGTTTCTATCGGCGCCCTCGTCGCTCTAGCGCGTCGGAGAGGCCGGCGAAACGGGAGGTCGCGCACTCACTCGGCGACCTGTTCCGGCGAAGCTTCACGCTCCACCGTGGCCTCCTGCGCGGCCTCCTCTTGCGAAGCCTCCCGCCATTCCAGCGTAACGACGCGGCCCTGTTCGACGGTGAGCGCCAGGCGGCCGTGCTTCAGCTCCAGCGCCTTGACGCCGAAAAGCTCGCGCCGCCATCCCTTGAGGGCGGCGACGTCGGCGTTGTCTGAGGCGGCGATCGCCTCGAGATCCTCGACGGTAGCGAACATCTTGCTGGCGACGCCATGGCTTTCGCTGACCTGGCGGAGCAGCACTTTCAGCAATTCGACCGCCGCGCCATTGCCGCCCGAGCGGCGCTCGCGCTCCAGTTTCGGCAATGTCTTTGGGTCGCGGGCGAGGCCGCGCTCGATCGCCGCCAGAATATCGACGCCGGCGCGCGACCGCTCCATGCCGCGCGGAAAGGCGCGCAAATTGCCGAGCGCCTCCGCCGTCCGCGGCGCGGCGAGGGCGAGTTCGATTAGCACATCGTCCTTCAGCACGCGCGAGCGCGGCACATTGCGCGCCTGCGCCTCCGCCTCGCGCCACCCGGCCACGTCCATCAGAACGGCGAGATCGCGCGGCTTCCGGACGCGGTTGCGGAAGCGCTCCCAAGCGTTGTCCGGATGCTGTTCATAGGTCGCGGGCGACGACAGAAGCGCCATCTCGTCGGCGAGCCAGGCGAGGCGCCCGGTCTGCTCCAGTTTACGGCGCAGGTACAGGTAGATGTCGCGCAAATAGGTGACGTCGGCGATGGCGTAATCGATTTGCGCCGGCAGCAGCGGGCGCCGCGACCAGTCGGTGAAGCGCGAGGATTTATCGAGCGAGACCTTGGCGACGGTCTGCACGAGATCGCCGTAAGAGACCTGATCGCCAAAGCCGCAGACCATCGCGGCGACCTGGGTGTCAAACAGGGGCGCTGGAATCAGTTTGGAGAGGTTCCAAATGATTTCAAGGTCTTGCCGCGCAGCGTGAAACACTTTTGTGAGCTTTTCATCGGCCATCAGCGCGAACAGGGGCGACAGATCCAGCCCTTCCGCCATGGCGTCGATCGCCACCGCTTCCTCGGGCGAGGCGAGCTGCACGACGCAGAGCCTTGGCCAGAACGTCGTTTCGCGCAAAAACTCGGTGTCGACCGTCACAAAGGGATGGGTTGCAATGCGGCGGCACGCCTCCGCAAGGGCGTCAGTTGTGGAAATGAGAGTCATCGCTTTTAGATAGAGGAAAGCCGGGCGGCCCGCCATAGGGCGAAGCGCCGGGCTGCGACATTCGCGCGGAAATTCGCAAAGGGTCTTCGCCGAGGCGAGGCGAACGGGCGCCGCAGCCTTGACAGAAACCGTCGCCCATGCGGTTGTCCGCGCCATCTTCCCTCATGGTCCCGACGAGAAAATGCACCGCTACCGTACCCATAGCTGCGGCGACCTCCGCGAATCGGACGCCGGCGAAACGATCCGGCTATCTGGCTGGTGCCATCGCATCCGCGATCACGGCGGCGTTCTGTTTATTGATCTGCGCGATCATTACGGCGTCACGCAATGCGTCGCCGATCCCGATTCCGGCGCTTTCGCGCTGGCGGAGAAATTGCGCTCCGAATGGGTCGTGCGCATCGACGGAATCGTCCGCAAGCGCCCCGCCGGGACCGAAAACGCCGAAATGCCGACCGGCCTCGTTGAGGTCTATGTGACCGAAATAGAGGTGCTAGGACCGGCCGCCGAATTGCCGGTTCCTGTTTTCGGCGACCAGCCCTATCCGGAGGACATGCGGCTGCGCTACCGCTTCCTGGACCTTCGCCGCGAAAAACTGCACCGGAACATCATGTTGCGCGGAGAAATCATCGATTCGCTGCGCGCCCACATGAAGGCGCAGGGCTTCTTCGAGTTTCAGACGCCGATCCTGACGGCGTCGAGTCCAGAGGGCGCGCGGGACTTTCTTGTTCCCTCGCGTCTGCACCCCGGCAAGTTCTACGCCCTCCCGCAGGCGCCGCAGCAGTTCAAGCAGCTTCTGATGGTCGCGGGCTTCGACCGCTATTTCCAGATCGCGCCCTGTTTTCGCGACGAGGATTTGCGCGCCGACCGCAGCCTCGAATTCTATCAGCTCGACATCGAGATGAGTTTCGTTACGCAGGACGACGTCTTT
>DAITNE010000043.1:0-8492 GCA_036834765.1 Methylocella sp. | reverse complement strand
GAAACGCTGGCCGACGCGCTCGCCCTGATGCGCCGCCACGGCATTTCCGGGATTCCCGTCGTCGAGCGCGGGCCCGGCGGCAAGCCGGCGCGGCTCTGCGGCATTTTGACCAATCGCGACGTGCGCTTCGCCGACAATCCGCTGGAGCCGGTCTCGCAATTGATGACCAAGACCTTGATCACCGTGCGCGAAGGCGTCAGCCAGGACGAGGCGCGGCGGCTTTTGCACCAGCACCGGCTCGAAAAACTCGTCGTCGTCGACGACGAGTTTCGCTGCGTCGGCCTCGTCACGGTCAAGGACATGGAGAAGGCGACCTTGCATCCGCTCGCGTCAAAAGACGCCGAGGGGCGCCTGCGCGTCGCAGCCGCCTCGACCGTCGGCGACAAGGGCTATGAGCGCGCCGAAATGCTGATCGACGCCGGCGTCGACTGCATCGTCATCGACACCGCGCACGGCCATTCGCAAGCCGTGCTCGATCAGGTCTCCCGCCTGAAGCGCATCTCGAACAAGGTCGCCCTGATCGCCGGCAATGTCGCCACCGCCGCCGGGACGAAGGCGCTGATCGACGCCGGCGCCGATGCGATCAAGGTCGGCATCGGTCCCGGCTCGATCTGCACCACGCGCATCGTGGCCGGCGTCGGCGTGCCGCAATTAACCGCGATCATGGATTGCGCCGAAGCCGCGCGGGCCGCCAATATTCCGCTGATCTCCGACGGCGGCATCAAATATTCCGGCGATCTCGCCAAGGCGGTCGCCGCCGGCTCCGACACCGTCATGATCGGCTCCCTCTTCGCCGGCACCGATGAAAGCCCCGGCGAGGTCTATCTCTATCAGGGCCGCTCGTTCAAATCCTATCGTGGCATGGGCTCGGTTGGGGCGATGTCGCGCGGCTCCGCCGACCGCTATTTCCAACAGGACATCAAGGATCACTTAAAGCTCGTGCCCGAAGGCGTCGAGGGCCAGGTGCCGTATCGCGGGCCGGTCGCCGCCATCGTGCATCAGCTCGCCGGGGGCCTTCGCGCCGCCATGGGCTATGTCGGCGCCCCGGACATCGAGACCTTCCAGGCGCGGGCGCAATTCGTGCGCATCTCCGCCGCGAGCCTGCGCGAAAGCCACGTCCACGACGTCGCCATCACGCGCGAGAGCCCGAACTATCCGACCGGCGCGTGAGCGCTGGATCTGTCGGCCGCGAATCGCGGCGAGAAACGCATCAGGATCGGTGCGGGTGATAAAAACAAAGTTGCAACAGGTCGGCGGCTGTCTTGCCGCTCGACCGAACTTAGGGGACCGCCATGTTAGGCGTCATTATCTGGTTGCTGATCGGCGCCATCGCAGGATGGCTCGCCGGCGTCATCATGAAGGGCGGCGGCTTCGGGCTCCTCGGCAACATTGTGGTCGGCATCGTCGGGGCGGCGATGGCCGGGGCGATCTTGCCGCGGATTGGATTGTACATTGGCGGCGGCGTCATCGGCGATATCGTCAACGCGGTCATCGGCGCCTGTCTGCTGCTGTTCGTGATCAGTCTCGTGAAGCGTTAGGCTGACGATCCATCATGTGGGTCGCCTTCGCCTGCAGAGCCAGCGCGTGAGCCGCATCCACGACGCCGCCACTGCACGGGAGGGCCCGAACGATCCGACGGGCGCGTAGGTTTCGGGATTGATTACGGGTGAGGCCGCGTGTCCATACAGTCCATCCTGCTGCCGGTCTTCGTTCAGGTCGCGCTCATCTTCACGATCTGCTTTCGCATGGTCTACGCGCGCAACGCGAAACCCGGCGATCCTGAGCCGGGCAGGCTCGCGGGCGATTCCTTCCGCAATCAGTTCGAAATTCCGGTCCTTTTCTTCGCGTTGGTCCCGCTGGCGATCCTGACGCGCCAGGCCGGTTATATGTTCATCGTCATGGAATGGATCTTTGTTTTGTCCCGCATCGCTCACGCGTTCGTGCATACGACGTCGAACAGGCAGCCCGCACGTGGACTTCTCTGGCTCGTCGGCGTTGCGACTCTTCTCGCCATGTGGATCGTCTTCGCCCTCCGCGTGCTGTTCCCGCCCACCGTTGCGCCGCTATGATCGCCGGCGCCCGCGTAGCCGCCGCGATCGAGGTTCTGGCCGATATCGAGGCGCGGCGGCGCCCCGCAGCGGATGCCCTGAAGGATTGGGGTCTCGCCCATCGCTTCGCCGGCTCGAAAGACCGCTCGGCAATCGGCACGCTCGTCTTCGACGCCTTGCGCCGGCGCGCTTCCTCCGCCTACATCATGGGCGACGACAATCCCCGCGCGATTATCCTCGGCGCCCTGCGCCTCGTGCGGGGCCTCAACCTCGACGAGGTCGAGGCGCTGTTTTCGGGCGAGGCGCACGCACCGGCGGCCCTGAACGAAGGGGAGCGCAAGCGTTTCGCAGAGGCGAGCCTCGAGGGCGCCCCCGCCCATGTCGCGGCCGACTTTCCGGCCTGGCTGGAGCCATCCTTTTCCGCCGTTTTCGGTGAGCGCCTCGTAGCGGAAACCTCCGCGCTCGCCCTCCGCGCGCCGGTCGATTTGCGCGTCAACACCCTCAAATGCGCGCGCGACAAGGCGCTGGCGAGCCTTTCGCATCTTAACGCGGCGCCGACGCCGCTTTCGCCCCTTGGCCTCCGCCTGCCGCTGACGCCGGAGGGCCGCAATCCCGCGCTCGCCGCCGAGGCCGATTATGTCAACGGCCGCGTCGAGATTCAGGACGAAGGCTCGCAGCTCGCGGCGCTTCTTTCCGCCGCGAAGCCCGGCGAGCAGGTTCTCGACCTCTGCGCCGGTGCCGGCGGCAAGACGCTCGCGCTAGCCGCGCTGATGCAGAACAAGGGCCAGATCTACGCCACCGACGACGATGGGCGAAGGCTTGCGCCGATCTATAAGCGCCTCGAGCGGGCGGGCGCGCGCAACGTGCAGGTCCGTGCGCCGCGCCGGGGACAGGACGCGCTCGCCGATCTCGCCGGGGCCTGCGATCTCGTGCTGATCGACGCGCCCTGCACCGGAACCGGCGCGTGGCGGCGCAATCCCGACGCCAAATGGCGCATCCGGCCGGGCGCGCTGGAGCAGCGCATCGCCGACCAGGACGCAACGCTCGCCGCCGCCGTGCGCTTCGTCAAGCCGCAGGGGCGCATCCTTTATGTGACATGCTCGCTGCTGCGCGAGGAAAACGAGGACCGCGTCGCGGCCTTCCTCGCGGGAAATCCCGATTTCAGATCTGTTTCCGCAGAGATCATGGCGGAGGCGGCGCGCCTGCCGCAGCTCGCCGCCTTCGCCTCGAAGCTTGGGCCGGGCGCGAGGCTCTCGCCCGCGACGAGCGGGACCGACGGCTTTTTCATCGCGCTGCTGGCGCGGAGCGGCTGATCGCTGCGCTGAAACGGCGCATGCGGGTCAAAATCGATGCGAACGCGGCTCAACCGGCTAGGCGGACGAACGGCTCTGGATCCACCCCGATTTCAAGAACGAACGGCTGACATTCGGAGGATGGCCCGGGAACGCGCCCCAAGGCGATGTCGTCGAGCACCACCCCGATATCCCGCGCCAGAGCGACCCGAATGGAACAGCTATTCGCCGCCGCTTCAACCCCCGCCGCTTCAAACCGGAGCACGTCCGCGAATCCGGGCGCATCCGCCGGGCGTGACAGGGCGAACCGCGCGAAGCCAAGCGCCTCGTCAGTCGGAAATGCGGCCGGCGCCGCGATCGCCGAGAATCCGTCGAGAATGTCGCGGACAGCCTGTTCGCCCAGCGCGATCAGTAGCAGTCGAACGCTGTTGGGAAGGAGTTCGGCAATTGCGCTATGTTGGGCCGACGCGACAAGACGCGCATATAGGTCGAAGCTCCGCTTGTCCGAGTCCCGCAATGGCGGGACGGCGTCGGCGCCGACGGGCCATAGGCGGGTGGGAAGCATTTTGATCGCAATCTGCCGCTCCCATTCCTCCGGGGTCGGACCCTTTCTCTCGCCGACCGGGCCCCTTGCCGTGACCCTGGTAGAGAGGGCGGCGGTAGGCGGCGCGATGTCCCAGAGGCGGTTGACCGTTTCCATCTGCCGCAAGAACGCGGCGGCTCCGAAGCCGGTAAAATTATCTGGCGCGATTTCGAAGATGATCGCGCCAAGATTGGCGAGGCCCCCTACAACCTCGGCCGCGATCGCCGCCAATTCCGGTTCGATGGCGCCGCTGTGCGCGTCCAGCCAGTGGCCGTGAGAGTAGGTCGCGCCTGCGAGATGCACCTCCCAAACGCGCTCAAGCGGAAGCCGGGAGAGCACATCATCAATGCGGGCGCGCCCATTTTTGGCGTTCACCCAAATGTTGTTCAGATCGAGCAATATTCCGCAGTCCGCCTCTTCTGCGATAGCCGCGAAGAAGTCGCCGTCGTTCATTTCGCCTTGGCGCGGCAAAAATAATTTACGCCAGTCTCGAAAGCGAATGGTCTGCCGACCGTCGCCGCCCGCCGCTTGATATTCGCCACCGCCAGCGAGACTTGCGCGTCCGTCTGCGGCGGCGGCATCAAAAATCCGCAGGACTGCCGTCCGGATGCGCCTTCAACCTCAAGGATGCTCAGATGTTCGCTTGTCCAGGGCGACGCCAACCGGTCCGTCCACCGGCAAAACTCGGCGATGTGACGTTCCTGATCACAAATCGTCCCGCCGACAGGGTAACCACCGCCGTGCGTTATCGTGCGTTGCGGCAGCGCCGCCACCCACTCCAATTCCACCGCGCTGCTGCGCGGCAGCGCTCTGGGCGCAGTCCTCTTGGTCCACAAGGTCTGCGGTTCGACTTCCGCAACACGGACGAGGTCGGCGTTCGACCGCAACAGGCCGTCGAGAGATCGAAGATAGACCGCTCCTGGTCCGAGCCGCGGGGCGTGGAAACAACGCGCCGTCAGCGAATAACCCCATGAACCGCAAGCGTCTTGGGGTCCACGGCCAAATATTTCTTGCTGTCGGTCACCGCGGACTCGAAAGCTATTCTGTGGCCGGATTTACAATTGGGGTGGCCAACGTTGCTCAGAATGTTGGCCAAAACGGTTTTGGCCTGCTCCAGATTGAGTCCTTCCGGAACGAAAACGGCTACATCTTTGAGCGAAGCCATGACTTTCTCCCTCGAATTTGTTTGCCGTCAATGATTTGAAAATGTTCCACGCAATAAAGCGAGGATCTTGCCGATGTGGTAAATCATAGGCCGCATGCTTCGCTTTTGCAAGCTGCGCCAATCCGCCTACAGGGGGTCGGGACAACGAAAATCCGCATACGCGCACTTCACACTAACAAATACGGAACACTAACAAATACGGAATGCGAAGCGCGTATCAAAGCTGATGGCGCCGCCGTCCAGCGCTGACTGGCGCCAAGTTAAGCTTCGCAGCTGGGCTGGAGCCGCGCGAAAAGCCGCGGCCGGGGTGCCTTGCGCGGTGAAAGCTGCGGCGCTGGCGCTGGCCGCGTCCTGGTTGTAGGATCATAAAAACGCCCGAACGGGCTCTAAAAGGGAGGGCGACGCGCGAGCGAGGCGCATGCAAACGTCAAGGAGACGAGAGGCTGATGGTTTACGCGCAAATCGGAAAGACCAGCGTTGCGAACGATCTCAAGGACTTCGTCGATCGTGAGGTTCTGCCTGGAACGGGCGTCGCGCCGGAAAAGTTCTGGACTGGACTAGCCGACCTCGTCGCGGATTTTTCGCCCCGCATTCGCGACCAGTTGCGGCGGCGCGACGATCTGCAGGCGCGCATCGACGCCTATCATCTCGTGCATCGCGGCAAGCCCTTCGACATGGCGGGCTATGACGCCTTTCTGCGCGAGATCGGTTATCTCGTTCCCGAGCCCGAAGACTTTGAAATACGCACCGAAAATACGATGGAGGTCGCCCGCGTGTCGGGGCCGCAGCTCGTCGTTCCGGCCTCCAATGCGCGCTTCGTGCTCAACGCCGCCAATGCGCGCTGGGGCAGCCTCTATGACGCGCTCTATGGCTCCGACGTGATCCCCGAGACCGACGGCGCCGAGCGCGGCGCCCGATTCAACAAGGTGCGCGCCGCGCGCGTCGTCGAATATGCGCAAGGTCTGCTCGACGACTTCGTCCCGCTCGCCAAGGGCGGCCACAAGGACGCGATCAGCTACAAGGTCGCCAATGGCGAGCTTGTGGTCGAGCTTGACAATGGGCTGCAGACGCATCTGCGCCACCCGGGGCGTTTTTCCGGCTACCGGGCGACCGGGCGAAGCTCCTTCGTCGTGCTGTTGCGTCAGCACGGCTTGCATATCGAACTCGTCATCGATCCCATGACCGTCGTCGGCGCCGAGAGCAAATCGGGCCTTTCCGACGTCATTTTCGAAGCGGCCCTCAGCACCATCGTCGATCTCGAAGACAGCGTCGCCACGGTCGACGCGCCGGACAAGATCGGCGTCTACGCCAACTGGCTCGGGCTGATGAAGGGCAACCTCACGGCGACACTTGAGAAAAACGGGCTGCTCGTCGAGCGGCGGCTCGCGCTCGACCGCACCTATATCGACCGCGACGGCGCGCCGAAGAAACTGCATGGACGCAGCCTGCTTCTGGTGCGCAACGTCGGCCATCATGTCATGACCGACATCGTTCTCGACGCGGAGGGCCGCGCGGTTCCGGAAACGATCGTCGACGCCGCCATCACAGCCCTCATCGCGATGCACGATCTGAATGGCCCCGGACCCATTCACAACAGCCGCAGCCATTCGATCTACATCGTCAAACCCAAGATGCATGGGCCGGATGAGGTCGCGCTCGCCGATGACTTGTTCAGCCGCGTCGAAGACATGCTGGGGCTTCCCCGGCACACGATCAAGATGGGGATCATGGATGAGGAGCGGCGGACCACGGTCAACCTCGAGGCCTGCATTCACGCGGCGGCCGATCGCGTCTTCTTCATCAATACGGGCTTTCTCGATCGCACCGGCGACGAGATCCATACCTCGATGGAGGCGGGCGCCGTCATCCGCAAGGACGAAATGAAGGGCTCGGCCTGGATCAAGGCCTATGAGGACTCGAATGTCGACATTGGCCTTGCCTGCGGTCTGCCGGGTCGCGCGCAGATCGGCAAGGGCATGTGGGCTGCGCCCGATATGATGGCCGAGATGGTCAGGCAAAAAATCGCCCATCCGATGGCGGGCGCCAACACCGCCTGGGTGCCCTCGCCGACCGCCGCGACCCTGCACGCGCTGCATTATCACAAGGTGGACGTCGCCGCGCGCCAGACCGCGCTCCGCAAGCGTCCACGCGCGAAGCTGACCGACATCCTGACCATTCCGCTTGGCCTCAGCAACTGGCGCCCCGACGACATTCAGCAGGAGCTCGACAACAATTGCCAGGGCATCCTCGGCTATGTCGTGCGCTGGGTCGATCAGGGCATTGGCTGCTCCAAGGTGCCCGACATCCATGACGTCGGGCTGATGGAGGATCGCGCCACATTGCGCATTTCGAGCCAGCACATCGCCAACTGGCTGCGCCACGGCATCGTCTCCAAGGAGCAGGTGCTGACGACGCTGAAAAACATGGCACTCGTCGTCGATCGCCAGAACGCCGCCGATCCGTTCTATCGGCGGATGGCGCCCAACTTCGACGGCCCGGCCTTCAACGCGGCTGTCGACCTCATATTCAAGGGTCGCGATGAGCCGAACGGCTATACCGAGGCGCTGCTTTCCACACGGCGGCGCGAGGCCAAGGCGCTTCTCGCCTCCTGACGTCAAACGGAGCGCTCCGGCGCGGGGAGAGAAACATGAAAGCGATTGAATGGGCGGCTGCGGCTTTCTGCGCGGCGCTCGCCGTCGGCGTCGCCGCGGCGGGGCCGGGCGAGGCCTGCACGCGCACGCTCTATGTTGGCGCCGGCGATCTCGTCATCACCGGCCGCAACATGGATTGGGACGAGGACATGTCCTCCAACCTGTGGATCTTCCCGGCCGGCATGGCGCGCGATGGCGCGGCGGGGCCGCAATCGATCAAATGGACCTCGCGCTATGGCAGCGTCGTCGTCTCAAGCTATGAGGTCGGCAGCGCCGACGGCCTCAATGAAAAGGGGCTGGCCGGCAACCTTTTGTATCTCGCCGAATCCGATTATGGCGCGCGCGCGCAGGGTCGTCCCCTGCTGTCGATCGCCGCCTGGCTGCAATATGCGCTCGACAATTACGCGACGGTGGCCGAGGCGGTCGATGGGCTAGCCGCCGAGCCGTTCGACATTCTGGCGCCGACGCTGCCGAACGGCGCCGCCGCCGCGCTGCATCTTTCCATCTCCGACAGCACGGGCGACTCGGCGATCTTCGAATATCTTGGCGGCAAGCTCGTCATTCATCACGGGCGGCAATATACGGTGATGACCAATTCGCCGTCCTATGACCAGCAGCTCGCGCTCAACGCCTATTGGAAAGAGATCGGCGGCCTGTCCTTTCTGCCGGGCACGAATCGCGCCGCCGACCGCTTCGCCCGCGCCTCCTTCCTGCTCGGCGCCACTCCCAAGAAAATCGATCCGAACTTTATAA
>DAITNE010000042.1:4417-8676 GCA_036834765.1 Methylocella sp. | reverse complement strand
GTCGGTGCGGGTCCTCGCCGGACAGCGCGTCCGTAAAGGGGACGTTCTCGCGATCCTCAGCAGTCCTGAGCTATCGGCCGCGGTCGAAGAGGCCAAGGCGTCCGCCGCGGATGCGCGCGCCGACCGCGCCAACGTCTATGCGGGGGTGCGCGCGGAGGAGGTCGACATCGCCGCACGGGACGTTGACATTGCGGTGTCGAACCTTGCTCTCGCGCAGGAGCAATATGACCGGGCGGCGGCGCTCGCCGCGAAGAATTTCCAGACGGGACAGAAGCTCGACGAGGCTGGCGACGCCCTGCGCAAGGCGCAGGCGAGCCTTGCGCTTCAGCGTGCGATCTACGACCGCGACAAGGCCGGCCCGACCGTTGAGGAACGCGCCAGCGCCGATGCGAAAGTGCAGTTGGCCGACGCCGCCGCCGCGAATCTCGCGGCAAAGCTCGCCAAGACCACGCTCGTCGCGCCAGTCGACGGCCGCGTCAGCTTGCTCGTCGCCGCGCCGGGCGAGGTGATTTCGCCAGGTCGGTCCATCATGACGCTCGAGGCCGGGCGCGAGCGGTGGTTCACCTTCACGCTGCGCGAGGACCGTCTCGGCGCCATCGCCGTTGGCGCGCCCTTATGGCTGCGCACCGCTAAAGGCGACCGCATCGCGGCGCGCGTCACGGAATTGCGCCCGCTCGGGGAATTCGCGACCTGGCGCGCTGCGCGCGCCGTCGGCGACCACGACCTCAACAGCTTCCTCGTCCGCGCTGACCCCGTCGCGGAAACAGAAGAGCTGGAGCCCGGAATGACTGTCTGGCTGGATCGCGCGAACGGCGTTGACGGCGTCAAGCCGTAGCGATGGGATCCTACCCCTCAATAATCGACCTGCATCAGATAGAGCCCGTCGGGCGGGGCGACCATGCCACAACGGCGTCTGTCTCGGGCCTCCAGCGCGGCACCCATATCTTCGATGCGCCATTTGCCCGAGCCGACATGCTCTAGCGAGCCGACCATCGAGCGCACCTGCGAGTGCAGGAAGGACCGCGCCGACGCGAAGATCTCGATTTCCTCGTCCGCGCGCATGACGTCGAAGCGCTCCAGCGTGCGCAGCGGGCTTTCCGCCTGGCATTCGGAGTCGCGGAACGTCGTGAAATCGTGAAAGCCGAGAAGCGTCTGCGCCGCCTCATGCATGGCCCCGGCGTCGAGCTTTCGCTTCACGAGCCAGCTTTTCCCGGCTTCCAGCGTTAGGGGCGCGCGGCGATTGGTGATGCGATAAAGATAGTGCCGTCGCACGGCGGAAAACCGCGCGTCGAAAGAATCCTCCACGCGCTCGGCCGCGAGAATCGCAACGGGGTGCGGGCGCAGCCAGGCGTTGAGCGCGTCGCGCAGGACATCCGTGCGCCACGCCTTTGAAAGATCCGCATGGGCGACCTGGCCTTTTGCGTGGACGCCGGCGTCGGTGCGCCCCGCGCCGCGAATTGTTATGTTCTCGCCGCTGAGGGCGTAAAGCGCGCTTTCGATCGCCTCCTGCACGGCGAGGCCATTGGCCTGCCTCTGCCAGCCGACGAAAGGCGCCCCGTCATATTCGATGACAAGCTTATAGCGGGGCATCGGAATGCTTCGGCGCGAGGCGCGTTCCGGGCGCGAGGCGAGCGCCGCGCAGGAAATCCGCGGCGGTCACAGGCGCCTTACCGGAGCGCTGGAGCTCCGTGATCTGGATCGAGCCGTCGCCGCAGGCGATGGTCAGCGCATCGTCGAGCACGAGGCCCGGCGCTCCGGCGCCCTCGGCAAGATGCGCGCGCAGGATTTTGATGCGCTCAAGGCCCTTGCCGAGATCGGCTTCGAAGAAGGCGCCCGGAAACGGGGTGAGCGCGCGGATCAGATTATGCACCTCGGGCGCTGGCTTGCTCCAGTCGATTCGCGCTTCGGCCTTGGCGATCTTTTGCGCATAAATGACGCCGTCTTCAGCCTGTGGCGTGAAGCAGAGCGACCCCCGCGCCAGCTCGGCGAGCGCGCGCGCCATCAGGTCGGCGCCGATGCGCGAGAGGCGGTCATGGATGTCGCCCGCCGTCGCCTCGGGGCCGATTTCGATGCGCTCGGCGAGCGCGACGGGGCCCGTGTCGAGGCCTTCTTCCATCGCCATCACCATGACGCCGGTCTCGGCATCGCCCGCCATGACGGCGCGCTGGATCGGCGCCGCGCCGCGCCACCGCGGCAAAAGCGAAGCGTGCAGATTGAGGCAGCCGAGGGGGGGAATATCGAGGATCGCTTGCGGCAGGATCAGGCCATAGGCGACGACGACGATGGCTTCGGGCCTGAACGCCGCCAAAGTCGCAGCGGCGTCCGCCCCGCGTAGCGTCGCGGGCGTGAGGACCGGCAGGCCAAAGCGCAGCGCCGCCGCGTGGACCGGGGAGGGCGTCGGCTCCAGCCCGCGCCGTCCGCCGGGTTTCGGCGCGCGCGTATAGACGGCGGCGACCTCATGGCCCTGGCCGATGATTTCGGTGAGGACCGGAACCGAAAACTCCGGCGTTCCCATGAAGACGATGCGCAATGGATGAGCCGGATCTCAGCGCTGCCGCGCGGGTTCTCGTGAGGCGCGTCTTCTATCGGACGTCGCTGGCGCCTGCCGCGCGCTCGGGTTTGCCGCCCTTGCCGACCGGCTCATCGAGTCGCGCAGCCTTTTCGAATTTCTTGATGACGCGCGCACGTTTCAGCCGCGAAATATGGTCAATGAACAGGACGCCGTTCAGATGGTCGATCTCGTGCTGCAGGCAGGTCGCCAGAATGCCGTCGGCCTCGATTTGCCGGGGCCGGCCGTCGCGATCGAGATAGCCGACGCGCACGCGTGCGGGGCGCTCGACCGATTCGTAATATTCTGGAATCGACAGGCAGCCTTCTTCACAGATGGAGAGCTCGTCGGAGGCCCACAGAATTTCCGGATTGGCGAGGCACATCGGGTCGGGCGAGGGCTCCGGCGTGTCCGCGCCGGCCTTGCGCTTGGCGACGTCGAGCACGATGACGCGCGCATCGACTGCGATCTGCGGCGCGGCGAGGCCAATGCCCGGCGCGTCGTACATGGTCTCGAGCATATCGTCCATCAGCGCCCTGACGCCGGCATCGACGGCGGCAAGCGGCCGCGCGACGAGACGAAGGCGGTTATCGGGCAGGGTGATGATGGTGCGAAGCGACATAAGACAGAAATAAGGCGAGGAGACGCGAAAATCAAATTCGGAATGGCCGGGATGAAGGCCGGATTCGCAAGCCGTTCGCCATCTGCAAAGATTCAGGTGGATGCCGTTGGCCGGCGAAGCGTCGATTTGACGCCGCAATTTTGGGGCAAACCACGGTCCGGATAGGGGAGCGCGTCGTGATCCAAAAATGGCGGTCTGCAGGACGCATCGCCGCGGCGATCGTCTACGGGGCGATGTTCTGCGGCTTGTCGCCCGCGCGCGCGAGCGATTTGACCGAGCCGCCGGCCGATCTTGCGGTCGCCGCGCCCGATCCTCGGCCGGATGCGGTCCATAAGACGTCGCGACCGGTCGCAAAGACAGTGCGAAAAGCCAAATCCGCCGCTCTGAAGCCGAGCCCTGCGAGCGCCGCCGAACCGGGGCCGCCGGCGCCAGACAAGCCTGTCGTCGCGCCGAAGGCTTCGGGGAGCGCCGACGGACCGCTGAGCCTCGGCCTCAAATGGAACGGGACGAACGAACCGGATTACGGCCCCGCGACGTCGCTGCGGGGGATCAATCAGAGCATCGACTCGCAAATCCTCGGCGGCTCGGCGCAGCCTGTCGGCGCCGGCGCAGAGGTCGGCGTCAAATATAAATTCTGAGTCTGTTCTCACAAAGCTGCGGCAGGCTGGAGTCGCGCCTCAGCCGGGCTGAATGCCGATATGGTCCTGCGGGAATTTGGCGATCTCCGCCGGATCGATGTTCAGATGCTGCGCGACAAGCGCCGGCGGCGTATGCCTCAGCCATTCGGAAAGACCGACTTCCTGATAGACGGGCGCTTTGAAGATCGCGAGGAATTGCAGGTCGGTCGCTCCCGTATTCTGGATGTAGTGTCCCTGGCCTTTCGGCACGTAGCCGACGTCGCCGGCCTTGAAATCGGCGGTCTGCGCGCGCGGCCCGGCGTTGAACACCGTCATGCGGCCTTCGCCCTTGATCCAATATTGCCACTCATCCGCGTTCGGGTGCCAGTGCATGCCGCGCATTGCGCCGGGCTTCAGCGTTAAAAGCGCCGCTGCGATCGACGTCGAGACCTTGAAGGTGGTGCTGTCGGCG
>DAITNE010000042.1:0-4407 GCA_036834765.1 Methylocella sp. | reverse complement strand
GGATCGAGCCTGAGCTGTTCTCGCGAACGGGCTTCGATCCGCCGAGCGAAAAGGTGAATGGGTTCGGCGGCGCGCCGCCCTCACTAACGGCGACTTGATCGGCGGCGAGCGGGCCAGGCTCCTCGCCCTGGAAGATCCACAGATCATGCAACGGGATGTCTTTGAAAACCTCCGCCGGAACGCCGAAATTCTGGGCGAGAACGTCGGGCGGCGTGTGGGCGAGCCAGTCGGTCACCAATAGCGTGTTGAATTCGGAGGCGGCGCCATCGTCGAAGACGATGAGGAATTCGCAGCCGTCGGGGCCAAGACCCTGCAGCGAATGAGGCTGGCCGGGCGGGAAATACCAGATTTCGCCTTGGCCGACGTCCTGCACATAGGCGCGTCCCACCTCATCGAGAACGGTGACGCGGCAGGCGCCGTTGGTGACGATGCCCCATTCGGCGGCGAGATGCCAATGCAGTTCGCGAATGCCGCCCGGGCCGAGCCGCATGTTGACGGCGGCGATCGCCTTCGAGATCGGAAAATTCTCCGCCGTGACTTCGCGCGCCCATCCCCCTGCTTGAATGCGGTTCGGCGCGATGTTGAAGGACGACCAGAACATCGGCATCCCACCGACGTCGGTCGGCGGCGGGTTCTGGAAGGATGGAAACTGGCCGGCGAGCGCGGGATTCTGGGGGCCGGGATCCGACAGTGCGGCGGGCGTCGTATTGAGCGCGCCTTGCGCGGGCTCGTCCGGGTTGCCGAATGAGGGCCCCTTGGCGGCCGGAGCGCCGCCCGCCCCGCCCAATATGCGGCGAATTAAATTCATATGCGTCTCCTATTTGGGTTCCGGCTCAAGAGGCCGGGCTAAGCCGCTTGATCGAGCTGATTTCGGCGCCTGTGCTAGCGGAAATTCTGCGCCGCGCGGCGGCGAGCGGCTCGCTCGCAACCTGCATGTGATGCGCGTTCGCGTGCAGCAGAGTACAGGGGTCGCGCATGATCCCGACATGACCGCGCCAGAAGACGAGATCGCCGCGGGCGAGGCCCTTGAGATCGTCGGAGACGGGCAGGGGATCCCCGAGAGCCTTTTCCTGCAGATCGGTGTCGCGCGGGGATCTGACGCCCGCCGCATCGAGCGCGATCTGCACGAGGCCGGAGCAATCGACGCCAAGGCTCGATTTGCCGCCCCAAAGGTAAGGCGCATTGAGCAGCCGCTCCGCCACGCTGACGAAATCGCTTTCGGTCTCGTCCAAGGGCGCGAGGTGAGCGGCGAAGACGAAGCCGCCGCCGTGCAGGCGCGCGAAGCTTTCGCCGGCTTCGGCTATGGCGACCCGCGCGCCGAGCGGCAGGGCGTCGAGGGGCGGCAGCTTCATGTTCGGCGCCGGATAGATGAAGCTGCGGTTGACCTTCACCCTGTGCGAGGGGGGCGCATAGGCCCCGCAAAGCGCGTTGATCGACAGATAGCCGACATAGAGGTCGCGATCGAGCTGAACCCAGCCCCAGCCTTCGCTGTCCTCATAGAGAAGCGCCGTCTCGCCATAGAGCGCCTGGGTGTCGATCGGGGAATCCTGCGCAGGCCTTGGGCGCAAATCCGCGAGCCCGGCGCAGACGCGCACGAGGCGGCCTTCGACATAGTGCTCGGCCTTAATCTTCCCGCGCAATTGCGCGGCGGCGAGGTCCGGGCGGGCGGGGGTGAGGCGGGGGTCATGGGTCATCGGCGGGCAACGGCGCTACGGCGACTTATCCTCGACGCCAATCTCCTCCTCGTCGCCGGCTTCGAGATGAGCGTGGATGTGGTGGACGGGCCTGTCGCTCGCCGCGTGTCCGGCCGGGCGGCCAAAGCGGGCTTCGATTAGATCATAGAGCAGTCGCGCGGCCTGAATCTCGCCGCCTTCCGGCCGGCCCGATTTCACCGCCGGGGCCCAGTTGTAGACATCGAAATGGACCCAGGATTTGGCGCGCTCCACAAAACGCCGCAGGAACAGCGCCGCGGTGATCGAGCCGGCGTAGGGGCCGCCGCCGACATTGTTGATGTCTGCCACCTTGCTGTCGAGCATCTTGTCATAGGCGTCCCAAAGCGGCATGCGCCAGACCGGATCCTGGCTTGACGCGCCGAAGCGGGCGACCTCAGTCGCGAGCGCCTCGTCCGCCGTAAAGAAGGGCGGCAGATCGGGGCCGAGCGCGACCCGCGCGGCGCCGGTCAGCGTCGCGAAATCGATGAGCAGGTCGGGGGCCTCTTCGTCGGCCAGCGCCAGGGCGTCGGCGAGGATCAGCCGCCCTTCGGCGTCGGTGTTGCCGATCTCGACCGAGAGCCCCTTGCGGCTGGGATAAATGTCGCCTGGACGGAAGGCGTTGCCGGCGATGGCGTTTTCGACGATCGGCAGCACAACCCGAAGGCGCACCGGCAGGCCGGCCGCCATGATCATCTCGGCGAGGGCGAGGGCGCTCGCCGCGCCGCCCATGTCTTTCTTCATCATGAGCATTCCGGTTGCGGGCTTGATGTCGAGGCCGCCCGAATCGAAACACACCCCCTTGCCGACCAGGGTGACTTTTGGATGCGCCGCGTCGCCCCAGCTGAAATCAACGAGGCGCGGCGCCTCCGCGGATGCGCGCCCAACGGCGTGAATCAGCGGCAGTTTGGCTTCGAGCAGGTGATCTCCCCGCGTGACGGCGCTTTTCGCCGCGAATTGCGCGGCGACGCTCAAGGCCGCCGCCTCAAGCGCGGCGGGGCCAAGATCGTTGGCCGGCGTATTGATGAGATCGCGCCCGAGCGCCACAGCTTTGGCGATGCGCTCGATACGCTCCGCGTCGACGCCATCCGGCGCGCAAAGCCGCGCCTCGCCGCCGTGGTCGGCCTTGTAGCGGCCGAAGCGATAGGCCGAGAGCAGCCAGGACAGGGCGGCGAGCGCTGCGTCATGCGGATCGTTGGCGAAGCGATAGACGCCCGGCGGAAGCAAAGTTGCGAGCTTTCCGGGCGAGAACAGATCCTTGACCGGCGCCTCGGCCGTCTCAATGGCGCAGAGGACCGCGGCGACGGCGCCCGCGCTATCCGGGAGGATTTGGCTGCGCCCGGGCTTTGGCTCGAAACCGCAAGCCGCCGCGAAGGCCGCCGCCGGCGCGGGAAGCCCGGATTGGATATGCGGCCAGGTCTTCGCGGTGACGAACCAGATCGGCGTCGCATCCACTGATGCTTCACGCAGAAGAGACATTCAAAGCTCCCGGAAAACGCCCGCAATCGACGCCCGGCGGCGCCGGTCGTCATGTTCCAGCGTTAGCGTTTCGCGGGTCCGTTGCAAAGCAAAACCATGCGAGGGGCGCTTGTCCCCGCGCGCCGGATGGCGTCAACTCGGCGGACCGGTTCTTGCAACGGCTACTGGCGACGGCCTGCGGCGTCCAACGGAAAGGCAAGCGATGGTTTCGCGCATTATCAAGGTCGATCCCTTCGATCTCATCGTCTTCGGCGGAACGGGCGATCTCGCTTACCGCAAATTGTTTCCCGCTCTGTTCCGGCGCTTCCTCGATAAGCAATTTTCCGAGCCGACGCGCATCATCGCGGCGGCGCGGCACGATTATGACGGCGACGGATTTCGGGCGACGGTCGCGAAGGCGCTACACCAATACGCGCCGGAGGCGACCAAGGCCGAGACGGTCAACGCCTTTCTCGACATGGTCGATTACGTTAGCCTCGATATCGGAACCGACGCCGGCTGGGACGCGCTGGCGAAGCATTTTCCCGAAAAAGCGACGCCGGTGCGGGCCTTCTATCTGGCGACGGGGCCTGATCGGTTCGGCGCCATCGCCGCGCAGCTCGCCGCCTATGGCCTCATTACGCCGGGCTCGCGCATCATCGTCGAAAAGCCGATCGGCCACGACGCCGAATCGGCGGCGAAGATCAACGACGCGCTGGGTGCGGTCTTCGCCGAGAGCCAGATTTACCGGATCGATCATTATCTGGGCAAGGAGACGGTGCAAAATCTGCTCGCCCTGCGCTTCGCCAATGCGCTGTTCGAGCCCTTGTGGAACGCGGCCCATATCGACCACGTCGAGATCACGGTCGCCGAAACCATCGGCGTCGAAAGCCGCGGCGCCTATTACGAGACTTCGGGCGCCCTGCGCGACATGGTGCAGAATCATCTGCTCCAGCTCCTATGCCTCGTCGCCATGGAGCCGCCGTCCGCGCTGGAGGCGGATGCGGTGCGCGACGAGAAGCTGAAGGTCCTGAAGGCGCTGGCGCCTATCGACGCCAGCAACGCGGAGCAGCTGACCGTCCGGGGCCAGTATCGCGCGGGCGCAAGCGCTGCCGGCGCGGTGGCCGGCTACCCGGAGGATGTCGGCAATCCGGCGACGCAGATGGAGACCTTCGTCGCGCTGAAGGTGCATGTCAGCAACTGGCGCTGGGCGGGGACGCCCTTCTATCTGCGAACGGGC
>DAITNE010000041.1:0-8690 GCA_036834765.1 Methylocella sp. | reverse complement strand
TCGACCCGTTCGCGTCGCGCCCAGTACGCGTCGCCGAAACATCGGGCCTAAGCGGCGTCGCGTCCCTTGGCGGCCGTCTCGACGGCGCTATAGAAGGGTGAGTCGATGCCCCGGCTTGCCTCTGCGACCACGTCTCCATCATAGAGCCGAACCGTCAGGCTGCCGCCGAGTTGCTCGGCCGCTTTGGCGAGATAGCCGCCGGCATAGGCCTTGGCGTTCTCCAGCGAATCGAATTCGTAAAATCCGCCGATCGTGTTGGTGTTGACGCCGGCGAGCCAGGTCTTGCTCTTGAGGCCCTTTTCTTTTTTCATCGACTCGTTGATCGAGGGCCAATCAACTTTTTCGAATGGCGCCGACACTTGAATCTCAGCGTATAGATAGACTTTCTTGATGCTCATGATTTTCATTCCGCGTTGAAAACTACGTTCAGTCCGCCATAGCGGACCGTCTGGCGTTTTGGCGTTGGATTTCGCGACAGCGTTGACGCCGCGCGACGGTGCCCGGGACAGCGTCGACGACATCATTCCGGCCTTTGCCCGCATCTGGCGCAGGCACCTGCCGCGCTAAAATACATCATTTCCATAGAATAAAAAGACCATATTAATCTGCCCAGCGTTAGCCGGGATCGGCTGTTTCGCCCTTAGACAGGCGGCCCTTTTTATTTATTGACAATATCTATAGACATAATGTTTTATGGATCCCGTCTCCGCGGAGTGGTCGCCGCCGATCCGCCCCACCGCCGGAGCCAACTCAATCCCCGCCAGATCCGTGGAGCGAAAAGTGAGCGACGCGTATTACTCCCAGGACAACCACGGGCCCTTTGAAACCTATGATCTCGGCGATTTCGAACTCGAGGAGGGCGGCGCGATCCGCAGTCTGAAGCTCGCCTATGCGACCTTCGGGACGCTGTCGCCGGAGAAAGACAATGCGATCCTGTTTCCGACCTGGTATTCGGGCACGAGCAAGATCGTCGAACAGGCCTATGTCGGCCCGGGGCGGGCGCTCGATCCAAGCAAATATTTCATCATTCTGGTCAATCAGATTGGCAACGGCCTTTCGACCTCGCCGAGCAATACGCCTCCGCCTTTCAACGCCGCGCGTTTTCCGCGCGTCACCATCGGCGACGACGTTCGCGCGCAGCATCGGCTGATCGTCGAAAAATTCGGCATCGAGAAACTGGCGCTGGTCCTTGGCGCCTCGATGGGCGCGCAGCAAAGCTATGAGTGGGCGGTTCGTTTCCCCAACGCCGTCGCGCGCGCCGCCCCAATCGCCGGCACGGCGCGGGGCACATCGCATAATGCCCTGCTGGTCGAGAACTGGATCGAGGCGGTCGAGAGCGATCCCGCATTCGACGGCGGCTGGTACGCCGACCGGGCTCTGGTCCATCGCGGGCTGCGGCGGCACGCCCGCATTTTTGCGACCTCGGGCTTCACGCAGGATCTCTACAATCAGGGCGTCTTTCGCAAGCTCGGCTTCACCTCCCGCGAGGATTTTCTGGTTGGCCTCGTCGAGAACAATTTCGTGTCGCAGGATCCCAACAATCTGCTGCTTCTCCTGCGCAAATGGCGCGACTTCGATGTCAGCCGCAACAGCGGCGGCGACCTTCCGGCCGCGCTCGCCCGCATCAAGGCGAAGACCTTCGTCATCGCCATCGAGGAGGATGTCTTCTTTCCGCTGAAGGACGTCGCCACGCATCAGAAACTCGCGCCCAACAGCGAATTGAAGCTGTTGTCGTCCGTCTGGGGCCATCTCGCGCTGTTTGGCGTCGACCCGTTCTACAACGAGCGCATCGACGCCCATCTGAAGGAACTGTTGAGCGCCTGAGGCCGGCCATCCGTCTCGAAAAGACGCGCAGGCGGCGGCCTTGGGATTTACGCTCCGATCATAGGCTCGACCCATGACGGCGCCAGTTTTCATGTTGGAAAAAAGGAGACAGCTATGGCCGTTACGATACCCGCGGACAGGCCCGACATTGATCCCTATCCGCTGAGCCCCTATGTGGAATGGGCCGGCAAACGCAATCGCGATCCGATCCTTGGCGTAATCAAAGATCTTTTTCCGGAGACAGGCGACGTCCTCGAACTGGCCAGCGGCGCCGGCCTTCACATCAATTATTTTGCGCCGCATTTTCCGCAGCTCCGGTTTCAGCCTTCGGATTATGACCTGAAGGTCTTCGATGCGATCAAGGCGAAGCGGGACGCGGCGGGCGCCGCCAATGTGGCGGATCCGATCGAGATCGATCTTATCAGGGCGGAAACCTGGCCCGATCCCAAGGACCGGCTGTATGACGCCATCTTCGTCATCAATATCTTTCAGGTGGCGCCGCTCGCCATCGCCAGCGGCATTGCGCAAGTCGCTGCGCGGCTTTTGAAAAATGACGGCATCCTTGCGATTTACGGTCCGTTCAAGGTGGATGGGAAATACACAACTGAGTCCAACGAGGCGTTCGACAAGGAAATCCTCGCGGCGCAGGTGCCCGAATGGGGGCTTAAGGATGTTAAAGACCTCGAGGCGATCGCCGGCAAATATGGGATCGTCCTGAAGAAGCGCCTCGACCTGCCGGCCAATAATTTCATTCTTGTGTTCGGCAAGGCCTGAGGCTTGCCCGCAGGCTGCTTGCAAAGCCGGTGGGATTTTTGCAAGACCGGATTTTAGCAACGGCTGGGCCGGTGCGCGATGGCGCGTCGGCGCACAACAGTGAGGGCGCGCGGAGTGGGGCAGGGCACAGCGGTCGTCGTTGGAGTCGGCTCCGAGCGCGGCCTAGGGGCGGCGCTGGCGCGCCGTTTCGCAAAAGAGGGCCTGCGGGTCATCCTGGCGGGGCGGAGCGCAAAGCGCCTCGACGCCGTCGCGGCGGCGATCGAGAGCGCCGGCGGGATCGCTCTCGTCCACCCGGGCGACGCGACGCGGGAGGCGGACGTCGGCGCGCTCTTCGACCGGGCGGCGGCCGGCGGCGATCTGCGACTCGTCGTCTACAATGTCGGCGGCAACGCGGTGACGCCCCTGCTGCAAACCGAAGCGGACGTCTTCGAATCGATCTGGCGGCAGAATGCGCTCGGCGGCTTCCTCGTCGGGCAGGCGGCCGTGCGAAACATGCTGCCGAAGAAAGAGGGCACGATCCTTTATACGGGCGCGACGGCCTCCTTGCGGGCGCGTCCGCCCTTTACCGCCTTCGCCTCCGCCAAAGCGGCGCTGCGCGCCGTGGCGCAAGGTTTTGCGCGCGAATTCGGCCCGCAAGGGATCCATGTCGCCCATGTCGTGATCGACGGCGTCATCAAGGGCGATTACGCGCGCCGCAACTTTCCCGATTTCGTGCGCGCCAAGGGCAGGGACGGGTTGCTCGATCCCGATGCAATCGCGGAGAGTTTCTGGGCTCTTCATCGCCAGCAAAAAAGCGCCTGGACGCATGAACTCGATCTGCGCCCATTCAAGGAGCCGTTCTGAGTCGGCATTGGGCTACGGAGCTGCGATCCGCCGATCGCAAAAGCTCAGGCTGATTTTTGCGGCCGGTGGCGACGCCGATCCGGCTGCGGCTGGTAGGCGATCGCCGCATGGCAGCCGCAATAAGGCCCGTCGCCCGGCGTCTTGCGCGCCCCGCAGAAGCGAAAATCGGCTTGCGTCGGGTCGCCAATCGGCCATCTGCACATTGAATCGCGCAATTCCAGAATGGTCACCGGTTCGGTGATCGGAACGACAACTTCACTGTGGCGCGCGACCTCTTTGTTTCGCGCCGGCGCTTCATATGCGACGGGCTGGACCGCCAGCGCGGTATTGCCTCGAACGAAGGTCGCGCTGCTTTGCGCAACGCGGCCGTGCGAGCGCTGCGCCGCCTGCCGTGCGGGCGGACGCGTCGCATGCTTGTGCAACGGCTGCGGCGCCCCCGCCTCGTCGGCTGCTTCCTTTACCCGTCCTGAAAGGCCAAGCCGGTAGACCTTGCCGATGACGGCGTTGCGCGTCAGTCCGTTTGCGAGCTCGCGCGCGATGCGGCTGGCGCTCATGCCCTGAAGCCAGAGCTTTTGCAAGAGATCGATGCGTTCGTCTGTCCAGGACATCGGGGTCTCCCAGGATTGAGCCAGTCGGAAATTGGCCGTCTGAAATTTAAACGTCTGACAAACTTGATCGCCGTGAAAGCTCGTCCAGCCCGGACCCGACAACGCCTACGGTCAAGGTAGAGCCTCCGACAATCGATCATAGCCGTAGCTGGAGCGTCGCGCCGTTCGCGAAGGCTTCGGCCGCCACACGACATCTCGTGGTCTACGCATCAAACGCTACACTAGCTGTTGAATCCCGCGCAAGCTCCGCGACGGCTCGCGAAATGTTTTCAACAAGAGCTTGCGGCCTCGCGCCTCCGAGCCCCGAACCGGGCGGCGCTCGGACGTCAGAACATTCCGAGCGCGGCGCCTGACGAGATGGAGGCGCGCTGAAGGCTCGGCCATCTGCACCGGCTCCTCATGTTCAGTCGCCGCGACGTCACGGGCCGCGAAAGGGATCGCCGCCAGCGTCAAGCTCGCCGTTCGACGCGCCTTCCGAACCGCGCCCGCGACACGCTGGCCAAGCTCCCGCCGCAACCTCTTCCTCGGCGATGATCGGGCCACACGCAGGCACCAAACTCTTCGCAACAAGCTCTTAGCAACAAGCTCTTAGCAACAAGCCCTTCGCAAACGACCATTCGCAAACAGGCGATTGACCGCAATATATCGCTTCACCTTGTATCCCGTCTCCCTTGCGCTGGGCTGGCGCGCCCGGGCGCGGCGCCGAGGAACGCCAAAACGGCGTCCGGGCGGCGCCATTCGATTTGACCGGACCCGAGGGAATGCCTAGATTAAGAATGACCAGTTCTGCCGCCCCATCGGGCGGCATTTGATTTTGCGGGTTCGCTGCGAGGTTTTGATCGCGAACCCGCGCAGCGAACCTGGAGCGAAACCGTGCCATCATCGCTTCTGCCGACCTACGCCCGCGCCGACCTTGCCTTCGACCATGGCGAAGGCGCCTGGCTGACCGCCACGACGGGCGAGCGATACCTCGATTTCGGCGGCGGAATCGCCGTGGCTTCGCTCGGCTACTCGCATCCGCATCTCGTCGCGGCATTGGTCGCGCAGGGCGGCAAGCTCTGGCACACCTCGAACCTGTTTCAGATCCCGCAGGCGGAGCGTCTGGCCGCGCGTCTTTGCGAGGCGAGCTTCGCCGACTATGCGTTCTTCACCAATTCCGGCGCCGAAGCCGTCGAGGGCGCGATCAAGACGGCGCGCAAATATCAATCAGTGAGCGGACATCCGGAAAAATTCCATATCATCACCTTCAAGGGCGCTTTCCACGGGCGCACCATCGCCACCATCTCGGCCGCCGGAAATCCGAAGTATCTCGAAGGATTCGGTCCCCCGCTGGGAGGCTTCGACACGGTGGAGTTCGGCGATCTTGAAGCGGTCAAGGCCGCGATCGGACCGCAGACCGGGGCGATACTGGTCGAGCCGATCCAGGGCGAAGGCGGCGTCCGCGTCGCCGCGCCTGAATTCATTCGCGGCCTGCGCGAGCTCTGCGACGCCCACGGCCTGCTGCTGATTTTCGACGAGGTGCAGTCCGGCGTCGGCCGCACCGGCAAGCTGTTCGCCTATGACTTATACGGGATCACGCCCGACATCATGGCGATCGCCAAGGGCATCGGCGGCGGCTTTCCGCTCGGCGCCTTTCTCGTCACGCGCGAGGCCGGCAAGGGCATGGTCGTCGGCACGCACGGCACCACTTATGGCGGCAATCCGCTGGCGACCAGCGTCGGCAACGCCGTGCTCGACGTCGTCCTTGCGCCCGGTTTTCTCGCCCATATCGCGACGATCGGAGCAAAACTGAAGCAGGGCCTCATTGGCCTGCGCGACGCGCACCCTGGCGTGATCGCGGAAATTCGCGGCGAGGGCCTGATGCTCGGCATCGCGCTGCACGTCCCCGTCGCCGATTTCGCCGCCGCGGCGCGGGCCGAACATATTCTGGTGATTCCGGCGGCCGACAATGTCGCCCGCGTGCTGCCGCCATTGGTGATCGGCGAGGCGGAGGTCGCCGAAGGATTGAGGCGTCTCGATGCGACCTGCGCGCGCTTCGAGCGCAAGGAGGCCGCCGCCTTGAGCGAGGCTGCGGGATGAGCCGCTCCAACCCCGACGAAAGGGCCGGAGCAAGGCATTTTCTCGATCTGTCCGAAATTCCGGCGGGCGATCTTCGCCGCATCCTCGACGACTCGACGGCGATCAAATCCGTTCGGCGCAAGGGCCGGCGCGCCGCCGAGCAGCCTCTCGCCGGCAAGGTTCTGGCGATGATCTTCGACAAGCCTTCGACGCGCACGCGGGTTTCGTTCGATCTCGCCATGCGCGAACTCGGCGGCGAGACGTTGATGCTCACGGGCAAGGAGATGCAGCTCGGCCGCGGCGAGACGATCGCCGATACGGCGCGCGTGCTGTCGCGCTTCGTCGATGCGATCGTCATCCGCGTTCTCGAACATGACGACCTCATGGAGCTGGCGCGCCATGCCGACGTGCCGGTGATCAATGGTTTGACCAAGCGGTCGCATCCCTGCCAGGTGATGGCCGACGTTCTGACATTCGAGGAGCACAAGGGGCCGATCAAGGGTCGCAAGATCGCGTGGTCGGGCGACTCGAACAACGTGCTGGCGAGCTGGATTCACGCCGCGCAGCGCTTCGATTTCTCGCTCGCCGTCGCGACGCCGGCTGAACTGCAGCTACCGCGCGATCTGATCGATTGGGCGCGCCGGTCGGGCGCGCGCTTAGACGTCACGCGCGATCCCTTCGAGGCCGTCGCCGGCGCCGACGCCGTCGTCTCGGATTGCTGGGTGTCGATGGGCGATCGGGACGAGGCGTTCCGGCATAATCTCCTCGCGCCCTATCAGGTCAATGCGAGGCTCATGGGTGCCGCCGCCAAAGACGCAATCTTCATGCACTGCCTGCCCGCGCACCGTGGCGAGGAAGTCACGGACGAGGTCATCGACGGTCCGCAATCCGTCGTCTTCGACGAGGCCGAGAACCGGCTGCACGCGCAAAAAGGCATTCTCTCCTGGTGCCTTGGCGATGGGCTTGGAGACGCGACGGCATGACCGACCGACCGCAGCCGGCGGGTCCCGCCTCCCGCCCCGTGTCGGATCGCGGCCGCGACGATACGGTGCTGCCCTTTTCCGTCGAGCAGCTCGATCTGCGCGGACGCGTCGTCCGGCTCGGGGCCAGCGTCGACCACATCCTCAGACAGCACGCCTATCCGGCGCCCGTCGCGCGCGTCGTCGGCGAAGCGCTGGCGTTGACCATTCTGCTCGGATCGTCGCTGAAGATCGAGGGACGGTTCCAGCTGCAGACGCGCAGCGACGGCGCAATCGACATGCTCGTCGTCGATTTCGACGCGCCCGACCGGTTGCGCGCCTTCGCCCGTTTCGACGCCGCGCGCCTCGCCGGCGCGGGGAGGGGACAGGATCTTCTCGGCAGCGGCCATCTCGCCTTCACCGTCGATCAGGGCGGCGACGCCGCACGCTATCAGGGCATCGTCGCGCTGGACGGGCAGGGTCTCGAAGCCGCGGCGCATCAATATTTCCGTCAGTCCGAACAAATTCCGACGCAGATTCGGCTCGCTGTCGCGCAAAGCATGACGGCTTCAGGCTTCAGCTGGCGGGCGGGCGGTCTGATGATCCAGTATTTGCCGAGCGCCGGCGACAGGCTGAGGCGCATCGATCTCGATCCCGGCGATGTTCCGGAAGGGACCTCGTTCGAACCGGCGCCGGAGGACGACGCCTGGACGGAAGCGAAAGCGATCGCGGCGACGGTCGAGGATCACGAACTCGTCGATCCCACCTTGTCCAGCGAACGGCTGCTCTATCGCCTGTTTCACCAGCCGGGCGTCAAGGTCTTCGCGCCCAAAACGGTGCGCGACGCCTGCCGCTGCTCGGATGACGGCGTCAAAGCCATGCTGCGCGGATTTTCGGTTGAGGACCGCGGCGAAATGGTCGGCGATGACGGCAGGATCGGCGTTACCTGCGAATTCTGCTCGACGTTTCGCGCCTTCGATCCGAAGGATTTCGACGAGTAGGCCGACCAGCGAAAACGGCGGAAGGCGTACCCTTTTTCAATCCAGTAATGAGTGGATCAGGTTTCGCATCGTCCGCTTTGGCGGCAGGCCGAACAGGCGCGCCACTGCGTTGGCGAGGTCGGTTCCGGATCCAAGCGTCGTCTCGGCGCGCGCGAGTTCGATCGCGGCCTTGATCTCGATGGGCGCGATCCTGTCGAGTCGTCTGAGAGTCGGCGGCGCGTCGGCTCTGTGACGCACCGGCGGCGCTTTCCTCTGCCGTTTTGTGAACCAGAATCCATCGTCGCGGCAAAGGTCCGGCATTTTCGCCAGAAGATCGAGGGCGTCCGCAATGGCGGCGGCGGCGCGCACGCTGCGCTCGCAATGGCCCAAGAAGGACCGCACCCGCCGGGCGATGCTCGCGGGCGCCGCCGGTGTCGGGGCGCTCGTCCTGCTCGGCATCGGCGCCCTGAGCCGAGGAACCAAGAACGCGGCCGATTCCTCCGGTGCAACCGGTGGCGCGGCTGCGACCGGCGGTGCATCGAGCGCGCCCGCGGGCACGACGAGCGCCTCGGGGGCTGCGGCAACGGGCGCCGCGCTGGTAGCGACATCGGCCGTTGCTGTCGGTGGGGCAAAACAAGTCAAGG
>DAITNE010000040.1:0-8787 GCA_036834765.1 Methylocella sp. | reverse complement strand
TCTTTCTTCGTCATGTGCTTTTTCTGCGTTCCGGCCGTTTTCTTCGCGGGCTGGCTCGATTACGCCTATGCGCCGCCGCTCTGGGTGCATCTTGTGACGAGCCTGCCGGTGCTTTTGATCTCCTGCATTCTGCCGCTTCGGCCCCTCAAGGGCTGGCTGGTCGCGAGCCAATATGTCTACAAGGCCGAGGAAGGCCGCTTCGAGAGATCGAGCCAGGACGGCGACAGTCCAGCTTGAGTTCGCTTAGGCTGAACGCTTCCGATTATCAGCCAGCGCGGCCAAATGGTTCAGGAGCCATCGCCCGGCGGGCCCGGGCGGGCGGGCGCGACGGTAGGCGGAGCAGAGCGGCAGCGTCACGGCTTCGCTGGCGCCGTCCTCCGCCAGGATGTCGATCCGGCGCAAACGCCCGGCCGCTAGATCCTCTTCGACAAGATGCGCGGGCAGACCGCCCCAGCCGAGCCCCGCCTTCAGCATGGCGTGTTTGGCGCCAAGATCCGCCAGCCGCCACGTCTTCGGCGAGAAGACGCCATGGTCGCGGCTGCCCGAGAGGCCGGAGCGATCGGAAAGCACGAGCTGCACATGCCGGCGCAGCTCCTCTTTGCGAACCGGCCGGCCGAGCGCGCCAAGCGGATGATCAGGCGCTGCGACCGGAATCATCCTGATCTCCATCAGGCGTTGCCGCTGCAGGGCCTCGAAATCGCTGTTGAATTCAAGCAGCAGGCCGATCGTGCAGGTCTCGTTCAGCAGCGATTCCGTCGCCGACCCCAGCGTCTCGACATACATGCGCGGCGGCGCCGAGGGAAAGCGCGCGCTGAAAAGGCGGAGCGCGTCGACGAGCGCCGACATCGGAAACATGGCGTCGACGACGAGCCGCAGTTCAGGCTCGACGCCGGCGGTGATGCCCTCGGCGTGATTGCGCAGCGCCTGCATTTCATCGGCGATCAGCCGCCCGCGGGGCAGCAGCGTCCGCCCTGCTTCGGTGAGGGCCGGGCGGTAGCCGCGCGATCGAACAGCGCGACGCCAAGCTGCTCCTCCAGCCGCTGCACCGCATAGGTGATCGCCGATTGGGCGCGGTTCAGCCGCCGCGCGGCGCCTGAAAAGCTGCCTTCCTCGACGACCGCCAGCATGACCTGCAATTGATCGAATGAGGGAGCGGGCGCGGACATTATCTTACTTTCAGATGAAGGTGATCAAATCTTTATCAGTTTTTCTGGCAAAAGAATGCCGCTAAGTCTCCCGGCTGACCGCGGCGCAGTGTCGCCGAACTCAGAGCGAGCAAAACTTTCATGTTCCAGAAAATGTTTCCCAGCCTTCTCGGCGCCGTCCTTCTGATCTCGCCCCTCACCGCGTTGACCGCGCAGGCCAAGCCGCAAGCCAAGCCAGCGGGCAAGACCGATCCCGCCGCTGTCCAGGCTGGCGCCTACGCCGTCGAACCCGTGCATACGCGCGTCCTGTTCAGCGTGTCGCATATGGGCTTCACGACCTGGTATGGCGAATTCACCAATGTCTCGGGCACGCTCGATCTCGACCCCAAAACCCCGGAAAAGAGCGCCGTCGAAATCCACATTCCGGTCAATACCGTCTCGACCACCAACGCCAAGCTCGACGGCGAATTGAAGAGCGACCAATGGTTCGACGCCGCGCAATATCCGGACATCGCGTTCAAGTCGGTCAAGGTCGTCGCAACCGGCAAGGGAACGGGCAAGCTCACCGGCGATCCGACCTTCCACGGCGTCACAAAGCCAGTGACCCTCGCCGTCAAGTTCAACGATGCGGGCGTCAATCCGCTGGACAAGAAATATACGGTCGGCTTTAACGCGACGGGTTCGATCAAGCGCAGCGACTTCGGCGTCAAGACCTATGTGCCGCTGATCGGCGACGAGGTCGATCTCATCATTAGCGCCGGTTTCGAGCGCCAAGAGCAGCCGGCGGCTGACGCCGGCGTCGCAAAATAGGATAGGCTGATCGCATGGCCGCACGTTTGCCCGTCTGGTACATTCCGCATGGCGGCGGACCGTGCTTCTTCATGGACCCGCCGGCCGGCGCGCCGAACGCCTGGAAGGGCATGGAGGCGTATTTGCGCGGGATTCCGGCGAGCGCCGGCGCAAGGCCCCGCGCGATCCTCGTCATCTCCGCCCATTGGCGCGAAAGCCGCCCGACAGTCACCGGCGCCGCCGCGCCGGCGCTGATCTACGACTATCGGGGCTTTCCGCCGCATACCTATCAGCTGAAATATCCGGCGCCGGGCGATCCCGCGCTCGCCGCCGAGGTCGTGCGGCGGCTGGGCGATGCGGGGATCGAGGCCGGCGTCGACGGCGCGCGCGGGTTGGATCACGGCGTCTTCATTCCGCTTATGCTGCTTTCCCCGCAGGCCGATATCCCAGTCGTGCAGCTCTCCCTGATCGAATCGCTCGATCCGGCGCGCCATATCGCCGTCGGCCGCGCGCTGGAGCCCCTGCGCGATGAAGGCGTGCTGATCCTCGCCACCGGCATGAGCTTCCACAATCTGCAGAATTTCTACGGCGCCGACGCGCGGGTGTTGACCGTGGCCGAGAAATTCGACGCCTGGCTGACGGGCGCTGCGACGGCGGCGGATCCTTCCGCCCGCGCGGCGGCCCTGGAGCAGTGGGAGCAGGCGACAGGCGCGCGCTTCAGCCATCCTTATGAGGATCACCTCATTCCGCTGATGGTCGCGGCCGGCGCCGCCGGAGAGGATCGCGGCGTCAGGGATTACAGCGACCACGTGTTTGGCGTTCCGGTGTCGGGCTATCGCTTCGGCTAAGCATTTTCAAGCGAAGCGGATACCGGTTCGCTGGACCTTTGCGCCTGCCTTGCGCGTTAGCTTGCTGGCGCGTTTGGCCGCAGCGTAAGGAGGTATCCATGAGGAAACGGGGATCGGCCGCCTGGCAAGGCGGGATTAAGGACGGCATAGGCTCGATCTCGACCGAGAGCGGCGCGCTGAAGGCGTATCCTTACGGTTTCGCCAGCCGCTTCGAGGGCAAGGCCGGGACCAATCCTGAAGAGTTGATCGGCGCCGCGCACGCCGGCTGCTTCACCATGGCGCTGTCGCTGATCCTCGGCGAGGCCGGGCTCACCGCCGAGCAACTCGATACCAGCGCGGACGTCACGCTCGAAAAAGACGGCGAGGGCTATTCCATTACCCATGTGCATCTGACCTTGCGCGGAAAGGTCCCCGGCGCCGATGAGGCGACGTTCCTGCAACTCGCCAGCAAGGCGAAACAGGGCTGTCCGGTGTCGAAGCTTATGAAAGCCGAGATCACGCTCGACGCCGCGCTGGCGTGACCGGCGCCTGGCCGAAGCCTCAATCCGAAGCGGAATGCGCCTCGATGTAGCTGCCGATCGCGCTTGCGGCGTTGAGCATATGCGCCCGCATCCGGCGCGAGGCTTCCTCGCCGTCGCCCTGCGCGATGGCCACCATGATGCCCCCATGCTCCTCGCGCGAACGGGCGATGCGGTTGGACTGGCGTAACTGCGTGCGCCGAAACGATTTTAACCGGGCGCGGATCGCCACCGCCTGCTCGGCCATGAAGCCGTTATGCGTCGCGTTGTAGATCGCCTCGTGAAAATTCGTGTTGAACGCGTCATAGGCGTCGATGTCGCCGCGCTCGACGAGCGCGCGCGACGATTCATGGAGGTCGAGCAGATGGCTGCGTTCGAGCGGCGTAATGCGATAGGTCGCGAGTCTTACGCACATCGCCTCGATCTCGGCTGTGGTCTCGAACATGTCCATGATCTGCGCGGGCGTGAGGCGCGTGACGATGACCCCGCGGCGCGGGCGCATATCGACAAGGCCGCTCACCGACAGTTGCCGCAGAGCCTCGCGCACGGGCGTCCGCGAGGCGCCGAAACGGTTCGCCAGATCCTGCTCGTCGAGAGCCGCGCCCGCGGGCAGGCTGCCCGAGGCGATTTCGTCGGTCAGCGCATTGCGGATCTGGTCCGAGAGCAGACCTTGGTCTGCGCCGACGATCCGCAATGGCGGTTTTGCGCCCTTGGCCATGTTCATCCCGTGACGGAGCGGACCGCCAGAAAGAGAATCGACGGGCCGACGAGGCAACCGATGCCGGTATGGAAGGTCGCCGTCAAGGCGCCATAGGGGACGAGCTTAGGGTCGGTCGCGGCGAGGCCGCCGGCGACGCCGCTGACCGTGCCCATGAGGCCGCCGAAGGCCATCGCGGAGCGCGGATTGTCGAGCCCAACGAATCTTGCGAGCATCGGCGTCGTCACCATGATGAGGACGGCCTTCAGCACGCCGGTCGCGATCGAAAGCGCCATCACCGTCGAATTCGCGCCAAGCGCCGCGCCGGTGACCGGCCCGACAATATAGGTGATCGCGCCGGCGCCGATCGTCGTGATGCTCACCGCATCCCGATAGCCGAAAGCGAGCGCGGCGGTGACGCCGATGATGAAGGGCAGCACGGTGCCGATGGCGAGGGCGAAGACGCCGAGCAGGCCCGCCTTCTTCGCCTCGACGACGTCGACCTCGAAAGCGGTGGCGACGATGGCGAAGTCGCGCAGCATGGCGCCGCCGAGAAGGCCGATGCCGGCGAAGACCGGGATGTCGGCGAGGCCCTTCTGGCCGCCGCTGACGACGCCGCCGATGTAGGCGAGGACGAGGCCGGCGACGATGGCGATGGCCGAGCCGTGCACGCGCCCGGCCGTCAGCCGCTTCGAGATCAGCAGCGATACCCACATCACGACGCCGATAACGGCGAAGGCGGCGACGAGGCTCTGCTCGATGAAGAGGTGCTGGATCATGTGCATCATGGGAGTCACGCCTTTCTGGCCGATGCGCCGGGGGCGCCGGAGGGCGCGAGATCGCCGGAGATAATGTCGCCGCCGCGCTCGACCTCTGCTTCGTCATGGACGTCGGATGGCCGCTCGCGGCCGATGCGTCCGAGCAGCGCCGTCGCCAGGAAGCAGGCGGTCACCGTGACGACCGCGGTGACGAGCACAAGCGGGCCGCCGCGAAGCGCCGCGACGACATTTTGCTGCGCCGCCATGGCGACGACGATCGGGATATACATCGTGCCCCAGAACTCGACCCCGAGCTTGACGCCATGGGACAGCGCGCCTGACTTCTGCAGCCAGACGCGGGCGGCGATGAGCAGCATCATGGCGAGACCGACGCCGCCGACATTCGCTTTGACGCCGAGAAGGACGCCGAGAAGATCGCCGAGAAACACCCCGACAAGGGTGCAGATCGAGAGCAGGGCGACGCCGAAAATCGTCATGCTCCGGCCCTCCCCGCGACGGCCGGGCGCAACGCGCCGCTGACGAGACAATGCCTCATTTTTAGCGTTCCTCCTGCAAAAGCGCCGCTCTTTGCCGGCGGCAGGGCGAGTATACGCAATGCCGTATAAAACGCAATCCTGTATACGTAAAAAAGTGCACCCGGCCTGTTTTAAGATCGGCGCTACAGACAAACACAATATTGATTTATATCGTAATTTAGCAAATGAGCCAGCCATGGTTAAGCCCTAAAAGGACCAGCTTCTGCTTTCCAGTCGAGATCCGGCACCGCACAATGAAAATCTTTGTATTCCGTTATGTATGCCGGATATTGCAATTTTCGAATTATTGTATACAAGACCCTTGAAGTCGCAAGGCGTCGTCCACGCCGGCCGGGACTCAAAAATTCTATCGGAGATCACGGGGGTCGCCTCGCCCGCGCGGGCGGCGTATCCTTCAATTCACGGAGGGCGGGCGAATGGGGCAGTGGGACGCCGGGCGGGTCGCGCGGAGCGAGCGCCTCGCCGCGGGCGCGGCGCTGGCGAAGGGCAAGGCGGTTCCGCGCGACCATGCGGTCGCTTTGCTGGAGGCGGTGATACGGCCCTTCGACCGCGTCTGCCTCGAAGGCGACAATCAGAAACAGGCCGATCTTCTCGCCGCCGCGCTCGCCGGCGTGGATCCCGGCAAGATCCACGATCTTCATATGGTGCAGTCGGGCGTCGTCCTGCCTGAGCATCTCGACGTGTTCGAATCAGGCGTCGCCAGGCGGCTCGATTACGCCTATTCCGGTCCGCAGGCGGGGCGCATCGCCAAGATGCTATTCGGCGGCAAGATCGAGCTTGGCGCCGTCCATACTTATCTCGAACTCTTCGCCCGCTATTTTATCGACCTGACGCCCAATGTCGCGCTGATCGCCGCCGTCAGCGCCGACCGCGACGGCAATCTCTACACGGGACCCAACACCGAGGACACGCCGACGGTGGTCGAGGCGACCGCCTTCAAGAGCGGCGTCGTCATCGCGCAGGTCAACGCCATCGTCGACAAGGTTCCCCGCGTCGACATCCCTGGCGACCGCGTTCATTTCATTATTGACGCCGGCAAGCCCTTCTATGTCGAGCCGCTGTTCACGCGCGATCCCGGCGCCATCACGGAGACGCAGATTCTGACCGCCATGCTGGCGATCAAGGGCATTTACGCGCCCTATGGCGTGAAGCGGCTCAATCATGGCATCGGCTTCAATACGGCGGCGATCGAACTCTTGCTGCCGACCTTCGCCGAACGCCTCGGCCTCAAGGGAAAGATCGCGACGCGCTGGGCCCTGAACCCGCATCCGACCCTGATCCCGGCGATCGAATCGGGGTGGGTCGAGCAGATCCATTGCTTCGGCTCGGAAGTCGGCATGGACGACTACATCGAGGCGCGCTCCGATATTTATTTCACCGGGCCGGACGGGTCGCTGCGCTCCAACCGCGCCTTCTGCCAGACCGCCGGGCTTTACGCCTGCGACATGTTCATCGGCTCGACGCTGCAGATTGATCTCAACGGCAACAGCTCGACCGTCACGACCTCGCGCATCGCGGGCTTTGGCGGGGCGCCGAATATGGGTTCCGACGCGCGGGGCCGGCGCCATCCGAGCGAGCCGTGGCTCAAGGCAGGGCAGGAGGCGGACCCTGACGGCGCGCCGGCGCTGCGGCGCGGGCGAAAACTCGTCGTGCAGATCGGCGAGACGTTTGGCGAGGGAAACGCCCCGACCTTCGTCGAAAAGCTCGACGCCATTGCGCTCGCCGAAAAGCTCAAACTCGATCTCGCGCCGGTGATGATCTACGCCGACGATGTGACGCATATCGTCACTGAGGAAGGCATCGCCAATCTGCTGCTTTGCCGCGATAAGGACGAGCGCGAGCAGGCCGTGCGCGGCGTCGCCGGCTATACGGAGGTCGGTCGCGGGCGCGACCGAAAAATGGTGGAGCGCCTGCGCGAGCGCGGCGTCATCAAGCGCCCGGAAGACCTCGGCGTCGATGTGCTCGACGCCGACCGCAGCCTGCTCGCTGCGCGGTCGATCAAGGATCTCGTGCGCTGGTCGGGCGGGCTCTACAAGCCGCCGTCGAAATTCCGCAACTGGTGAGTCGCATGGAAAAACTGACATTCCGTCATATAACCGCAAAGGCCGCGGGCGGGACGAAGCGCGAAGCGATCGTCGGCGTCGTCGCCTCCGGCAATCTCGAAGTGCTGGTCGAGCGCGTGCTGCCGGAGCGCGATTGCGAGGTCGACATCGCGACCGCCGCGCATGGCTTCGGCGCGGTGTGGTCGGCGGTCGTCGCCGATTTCGTCGAGCGCTATTCGCCGGGGGGCCTGCGCCTCTCGATCAATGATGGCGGCGCGCGGCCGGACACCGTCGCGCTGCGCCTCGCGCAAGGGGTGCGGACGATCGAGGAGTCGGGGGTTTGAGCGGCGCCGCGAAGGACCATCGGGCGTCGCCTGGCTTGCAGGCGAGCTGGTACGAGGCGAGCGCGCGCGCGCGGATCGCAGGGCTGCTCGATCCCGGCAGTTTCGAGGAATTCATCGGCCCCACGGCGCGGGAGGAAAGCCCGCACCTCGACATCTTCGATCTGCCGAAGCAGTTCGACGACGGCATGATCGTCGGGCGTGGTATGCATAGCGGCAAGCGCGTTCTTGTGGCCGCACAGGAAGGCCGCTTTATGGGCGGCGCCTTCGGCGAGGTGCATGGCGCGAAGCTCACCGGTATCTTGCGCGCGGCGCTGGAATTAGGCGACAGGATCGCGGCCGTTCTGATTCTGTTCGATACCGGCGGCGTCAGGCTGCAGGAGGCCAACGCTGGCGAATTGGCCATCGCCGAGATCATGCGCGCCACGCTTGACTTCCGCGCCGCGGGCGGGCGCGTCATCGGGCTGATCGGCGGGCGCGCCGGCTGCTATGGCGGCGGCGGGCTGATCTCCGGCTGTTGTAGCAGCCTTGTGGTTTCCGAGCAGGGCCGCATCAGCGTTTCGGGTCCCGAAGTGATCGAAACCAACAGGGGCGTCGAGGAGTTTGACTCGAAGGATCGCGCGCTGGTGTGGCGGACCATGGGCGGCAAGGCGCGCCGCCTGCTTGGCCTCGCCGACGCCTTCGCTGACGATGCGATGGCGAGCTTTCGCGCGGGGGCGTTGGCGCTGATCGAGACCGCGCCGCGCTTCGATCTCGCAAACATGCAGGCCGAGCAGGCCCGTCTCGAACGGCGCCTTGAACGCTTCGGCGCCTGCGTGGACGCGCGGGAAATCTGGGCGGCGCTTGGCGTCAACGCGCCCGAAGAGATCCCCGATCTCGACGCCGCCGCCTTCGTTGAGATCGCCGACGCGCTCGCGGAGAAAAGCCATGACGCTCGATGAAATCCTGACATCGCTGTTTCCCGGCGGCCATGATGTTGTGGTCGATGATGCTGGCCTCATCTCGGGATCGGGTCCGTTTGAGGACGGGCGCGCAAGCGTCATCGGCGTCGCCAACCGGGCGCCGCTCGGCGTCGAGGGCGCCGCAAAACTT
>DAITNE010000039.1:0-8801 GCA_036834765.1 Methylocella sp. | reverse complement strand
CCGCCGCGCCAGTCGCTAGAAGCTTGCGTCGCGAATACAGCGTCATGTCCATCTCCCTTTTGTTTTCTCGTCGGAGCTTTCAATCTCCAGCGGCGCATTATGGAGATGTTTCTTCGCGGCTGAACGCTAACGAACGCGATAAGTGCGATGGCTTTTGCCGATGGCCTGACGCCCCTCCGCGGCCCTCGCGCAAGCGTCTGGCCGCGGCGCAAGATTTGGCGAATGGTTCTCGGCTTGATTTGAGTGGCGCGGCTTGAGATTCCCCGTCTTGCCGCCAACGCCTCGCTTCGACCGGCGCCGCGCTCCCGCTTGGGGCCATAAAGCCGCCGGCCGAGAAAGAGCCATGATCCGGTCGCCAGAAGCAGAGGAAAGGTCAGCCATTGCACGCTGGCCAATCCATATCGCCAGTCGTGCATCGGCGTGTAGATGTAGACGAACTGGTAAACGGCGATCAAAATATGCGTCTTCGACGCCAGCTTGCGGGAGATGATCACGACGCGCGTCTTCGTTTCGCCGCCCGGCGCGCGAGCGCCGCCGACGCGTCCCTGGCTGAGAGAGGGCCGCGTTGCGGATGCGACCTCATTTTATGCTCCCTTGTTTTTTCTCGTTGAGCCTTTCAGAGTGCCGCCTCGCCTATTATGAAGATTGTGATCCGCGGCTGAACGCGGACGAACGCGATAAGTGCGATGGCTTTTGCCGATAGCCTGATGCTGGATCCGGTTTTCCTGCGGACGTTTCTCGTCATCGCTGAAGGGTCGAGCTTCTCCGAGGCGAGCCGACGCCTTGGCCTTGGCCAGCCGACCGTCAGCGAGCACGTCCGCAAACTCGAAAAGGCGGTCGGCCATCGCCTGTTCATCCGCGACACGCATTCCATCACGATGACGCCCGAAGGCGAGGCGATGGTGGCGTTCGCCCGCAGCATTCTCGAAACCAACGAACGGGCGACGCGCCACTTCGCGGGCGCAAAGCTGCGCGGCCGACTGCGCTTCGGCGCTTCGGAGGACCTCGTTCAGTCCTGGCTCCCTGAGATCCTCGCGGGCTTCGTGCGCGACCATCCGCTCGTCGATCTCGAATTCACGATCGCGTTGAGCAACACCCTGATCAATCGCTTCGACGCCGGCGAACTCGATCTCGTGCTGTGCAAGCGCTGGCCGGGCGACGAGCGCGGCGATCTCATCTGGCGCGACAAGCTGGTCTGGGTCGGCGCCGAGAAGGAGCCCGCGCCGCAGGAGCAGGTGCAGCTGATCCTCTATCCGCCGCCGAGCATCACACGTTTCATGGCGCTCGCCGCCCTCGAGCGCGCCGGCGTCCCTTGGCGGATCGCCTGCACCAGCGGCAGCCTCAGCGGCCTCGTCGCCGCTACGCAGGCGGGCCTCGGCTTCATGGCGCATTCGCGCAAGCTAATCCCGCACGGCCTCATCGAGCGCCCGCCTGTCGCTGGCATGCCGACGCTTGGCGATCTCGAATTCGTCATGCTGCGCACGCGCCGCAGATCGCAGGCGCCGGTGGCGGAGCTGAGCGCCGCGATTCTCGCGAAGGGCGAAAAGTTTTGACGCGGCGCCGCCTCGCGCAGGCGACGATGAGGCTGCTGGAAATTTAGATCAGACCCGCTTTGGGAGAGCGCCCATCCGCCGCCGCAACGGGTAAAGCGCCAGAACGGCCAGCAAAGCGGTGGCGATATTCAATCCCGCAGCGATCCAGAACACCAGATGCCAGCTGCCGGTGGCGGCGGTGAGCATGCTGGAGAAAGGAACGAGCAGCGCGGCGGTTCCCTTGGCGGTGTAGAGGAGGCCCGCATTCGCCGCCGCGAATTTCGCGCCGAACGTATCGCCGGATGTCGCCGGAAAGAGGCTGTAGATTTCGCCCCACGCGAAGAACACGAGACCCGTCAACACAACGAACATGATGGGCGAATGTCCGAATTTGCTCAGCGCCAGGATGGCGAGCCCTTCGAGCCCGAAAGCGATGAACATTGTGACTTCGCGTCCGATCCGATCCGAGACCCAGCCGAAGAGCGGACGGGTAATGCCGTTAAGCAACCGGTCGATCGAAAGCGCGAAGGTCAACGCGGGCAAGGTGATCCCGACGAGGCTGACCGGGATCCCGGCGACGCCGAAGTCCTTCGCGATGGGTCCAAGTTGCGCCGTCGCCATCAGGCCGCCCGCCGCCATCATGACGAACATCAGATACATCAGCCAGAACACGGGCGTCTTCAGCATCTCCGCCGGGCTGTATTGGCGACGATACAGATCGCGCGCGATTTCGGGCGCCTGCGCATCGGCGCTCATCGGCATTTTCAAGAGCAGCGCGCAAAGACAGACCGCGATCCCCTGCAACAGGCCGAAAAAGAGGAATGTGTGCTGGAAGCCTTGATCCTTGATCATCATCGAGATCGGGACGATGGTCAGCGCGGACCCGAGGCCAAAGCCGGCCGCCGTCACGCCGGCCGCAAGACCCCGGCGATCTGGGAACCATTTCAACGCATTTCCGAGGCAGGCCGCATAAACGGCGCCGGCGCCGAAGCCCCCGATCGCCTGCGCCAGATAGAGCAAGGGCAGGCTCGACAGCTTCGCGTTCAGCACCCAGGCCGCGCCGATGAGCGCGCCGCCGAGGAGGACGACGAGCCGGGGCCCAAACGAATCGACGAGATAACCGTGGATCGGAACGAACCAGGTTTCACAGACGACAAAGATCGTGAATGCGACCTGGATCGCCGATCGGTCCCAGCCGAACGCCGCCTGCATGGGGTTGACGAAAAGCGTCCACGCATATTGGAGATTGGCGATCAGCGTCATGCAGACGACGCCCAGAATGAGCTGCAGCCACCGGTGAGATGTCGGTCGACCTTCAACCAAAACAGCCTCTCGTACCGCCACGGTCGATCCCTCGCCTTCGAATTCGGTTGCATTTTCTTGCAAAGGAATTTGCGGGTCGCCGCAAATTTGAGCAAGCTATTTTTTTGCTACACGCAGGTAGAGGAAAGCGGATGAGTTGAGTGCGTTGCACAAATATGCATGTGCGATGCATGCTAAACTTTTCTGGATTGACCACACCGCCGATTTTTGCGCTTTACTCGCGCGCGGTCTAAAATCTTCATGATCCTCGCCCTGCAAAGCGGCTCCCGCATGCGGGGCGTTTCCGTTGCCAAACCGTACGAGTGAGTATTGATCAATGAGAATATGCGTAATCGGCGCTGGCGCGATAGGCGGCCTGTTGGCGGCGAAGCTCGCCCATTCCGGCGAGGATGTCAGCGTGATCGCGCGGCGCGCTCATCTTTCGAGCATCATTGAGAATGGTCTTGTTCTGATGGAGGACGGCCGCGAGATCGTCGCGCGCGTCAAGGCTTCGGACCGCATCGCCGACGTCGGCGAGCAGGACCTGATCATCCTCGGCATGAAGGCCCATCAGGTCGCCGCCGTGGTGCGCGAGCTTCCCGCCATCATGGGCCCGCAGACCATGGTGCTCACGGCGCAAAACGGCATTCCCTGGTGGTATTTTTTCGGCCATGGCGGCTCCCATGAGGGCGTTCGCCTGGAGAGCGTCGATCCCGGCGGCGTCATCGCCGACAATCTGCCGATCGAGCGAGTCATCGCCACCGTCGTGTATCCGGCCGCGGAAATTGAGAGGCCTGGCGTCATTCGTCACATCGAGGGCAATCGCTTTTCGCTCGCCGAGCTTGACGGTTCGAAAAGCGAACGGATTCTTCGCGTGTCGGAGGCTTTCGCGAAGGCGGGCTTCAAGGCGCCGGTCGTCAGCGACGTGCGCAGCGAAATTTGGACAAAGCTTTGGGGCAATCTCAGCTTCAATCCGATCAGCGCGCTGACCCATGCGACGCTTGAGGACATCTGCCGGTTTGGCGCGACGCGCGCGCTCGCGGCCGCTATGATGGTGGAGGCGCAGGCCGTTGGCGAAGCCTTGGGGATTCGCTTCCGCATCCCGCTCGAAAAGCGCATCGCCGGCGCGGAGGCGGTCGGCGCCCACAAGACGTCGATGCTCCAGGACGTCGAAGCGGGGCGGGCGATCGAGGCGGACGCTCTGATCGGCTCGGTGGTCGAACTCGGCCGGATGGTCGGCGTCGCCACGCCTCACATGGACGCGATTTACGCCGTGACGAAACTTCTCGGCGAAACGCTGGCCCGCGCAAAGGGCCGCCTCGCCATCACGCCGGCGTGAGGCGGCGTTGCAAATGGAATGCTTGTTGGGAGTAATGAGATGACTTCAGTGCGGACATTCGAGGGACTGCTGGCGTCCGGGCGCGCGGACGACGTCGCCATCGCGGCTCCGAACGCCGCGCCTTTAACCTATGCGGGGCTGCGCGCGCTTGTCGCGGAGACGATCGCGTCGCTGAACGAGCTCGGGATAGGGCGCAACGACCGCGTCGCCATCGTGCTGCCGAACGGCCCGGAAATGGCGACGGCCTTCATCGCCATCGCGTCAGGCGCGACCTCGGCCCCGCTAAATCCCACCTATCGGACCGATGAGTTCGAGTTCTACATGAGCGACCTCAACGCCAGGGCGCTCGTCGTCGAGGAAGGAAGCTCGTCGCCCGCGCTCGCGGCGGCGAAAAAACTTGGGATTAGCGTGTTGACGCTCGCGCCCGATCCCAAACGGGGAGCTGGCGCCTTCACCCTGTCCGGCGAGGCGAAAGGCGCCGCCGCGCTCCCCGGCCGCGCCGAAGCGGGCGACGTCGCGTTGATCCTGCATACGTCCGGAACGACGTCGCGCCCGAAAATCGTGCCGCTGACGCAGGCCAATGTCGCGAAGTCCGCCGACAACATCGCGGCGACGCTGGAGTTCACGGCGAGCGATCGCGGATTGAACGTCATGCCGCTGTTCCACATCCACGGATTGATCGCAGGGCTGCTCGCGCCGCTTTCGCGCGGCGGCGGCGTTTTCTGCACGCCGGGATTCAACGCCTTGAAGTTCTTCGCCGCGATGGAGGAATCCAATCCCACCTGGTACACGGCGGTTCCGACAATGCATCAGGCGATTCTGACGCGGGCGGGACACAACAAGGATGTGATCGCGCGTCATCCGCTGCGGTTCATTCGCTCCTCGTCCTCCTCGCTGCCGCCGCAAGTCATCACCGAGCTCGAGGCGACGTTCCACGCGCCCGTGATCGAAGCCTATGGCATGACCGAGGCCTCCCACCAGATGGCTTCCAATCCCCTGCATGGGGTGCGCAAGCCTGGCTCGGTCGGGATCGCCGCGGGTCCCGAAGTCGCGATCATGGATGAGGACGGCAAGCTGCTCGGCGCCGGCGAAGTCGGCGAGATCGAGCTACGCGGCCCCACCATCACCCCAGGCTACGAAAACAACCCGCGCGCCAACGCCGAGGCCTTCGCCAACGGCTGGTTCCGCACCGGCGATCAGGGCGTCATCGACGCCGGAGGATATGTCAGCCTCACGGGGCGCCTGAAGGAGATCATCAACCGGGGCGGCGAGAAAATTTCGCCGCGCGAGGTCGATGAAGCGTTGATGGATCACCCGGCGATTCTACAGGTCGTGACATTCGCCGTACCGCACGACAAGCTCGGCGAGGATGTCGCCGCGGCCGTCGTCCTGCGGGAGGGAGTAACCGCGACCGAACAGGAACTCCGCGCATTCTTGTCCCAGCGGATCGCGGCGTTCAAAACGCCGCGAAAGATTCTGTTCCTGACGGAGATTCCAAAAGGCGCCACAGGAAAGCTGCAGCGCATCGGCCTCGCGCAGAAATTGGGACTTTGCTGACGACAGCCGCCGGGTCGCCCGGTGGCTATCTCTGTCGAACCGTTCGCGCGAGTAGAACTCGATCACGAGGTTCAGCTCCATCGGCGCCGGATCGGGCGCGACCCTCGATGGCGCTCGTTCAATTATAGTAACCTCCGAAGAAAGGCGTGCCGACGCCATCGACGGGGTTGAAGACGCTATGGCTGCCGCCGAAGGCGTAGCCGTGGTCGCGATCAAAGTCATAGCCGACCGCATCGAGGGCGATGGATGCGCCGATTGCATTGCGCTCGCGGGCGTACTCGATCACGCGGCGGCGGCGCGCGCCGCTGCGATAGGGTTGCGGCGGGGAATGAAAGCCTGGGCCGTTCCAGCCATCCTGAGGCAGATCGAGAAAACTCGAAGCAGCGTCGGTGCGCCCTGACGTTTCGGCTAGCTGACGCGCCCGTGCGGACGATCGCGGACGTGGCGGCGATGCGCGCCCGCGGCTGGCTGCGATGCGGACGCCACGGCCTGCGCCGCGAATGCAAACGCCAAAGCGGCGACGACCGCCAGCTTCGACGCCGTTTTATCGAGGCGCATGAGCTTCACTCCTCTGTTGCGGGGCGCGCGAGCCTGCGCTTTGTCGACAAAGGCCCGCAGGCTCGGGCTCACTTCGGCTCTTCCCCCGCGCGCCGGAATTCGAGAATGTCTCCCGGCTGGCAGTCGAGTACCTCGCAGATTTTCTCCAGCGTATCGAAGCGAATGCCCTTCACTTTGCCGGACTTCAGCAGGCTGACGTTCTGTTCGGCGATGTCGATGTGCTGGGCGAGGTCGCGCGAGCGCATCTTGCGCCTGGCGAGCATCACGTCGAGGTTGACGATGATCGGCATGCGCGCTCACACGAACTGCGAATGTTCGCCGGCGATTTCGGCGGCGGTCTTGAAGATGTGCGCGAGGGCCAAGAGGATCGCGAGCAACAAAAGGGTGAGCAGATCGCCCGGCAGGAGGAATAGATTCACCAGCCGATGGCCCTGTGGGAGATGCGCCGTGACGATGAGTGAAATCAACGGCCGCGTCAGAATCGCGATGAGCTGCGCCGCGACGCCGAGCAATGCGATGCGCCGCAGCCAGAGCGCGGCGTCGAGCGTGAAGATGCGGCCGCGAAGATAGGTCGAAAACAGGCGCCAGCCGGCGTAGCAGGCGCCGGCTGTAAAGAGCCACACGACGAAGTCGACGGCGAAGGCCGCCGCCTGTTGCCAGGGCGCGATGCCCGACAGATCCACCTTCAACAAGCGCCCATAGCCGGCGGCGATTTGAGCCGGGTCGCTCCAATATGCGGCGAGCAAATAAAGAACCCAGACAGCATAGACGACCGCGGCGATGCGAAGTCCGTGGCAAATCCAGCCGATTTTGGCGCGCAGGGCGACGGTCTGCGGGCTGTTCGGCAATAAGGCGGCGTCGGTCATTTGCGTCTCCATTTCTGGCGGATCGTGCCCCTACCGCCGATCCCGCTTCCTTGCGCGCGGCGATTCGCATTCCGGAAAGCCTCGAGCCGCGGCCCGGCGGCGTGACGCTGGAAGTCGGATGGTGGCGCGACGGCGACGAAGCAAACAAGCACGACGCGAAATTCGTCTTGCAGGAATCGACCGCCGAGACGGGATCGCTAGCCGGCGAGAGGAAGCCGGGCACGCGGATTTACGCCTACCGGGTCAATCCCGCCGACTTTGCGGCGATTCGCGCCATGCAGGCGGAAGTCCTGACTGAAAAGAAAAAAGCGGGGGCTGCGACGCATGGCGTCTTCGGCATTGGCGCCGACGCCTGCCGCGAAGCCGATCTCGCAAGCGGGCCGCTCTACATGACGACGTTTCTGAAGACCGGGGAAGTGACTGGCTTCCCTGACGCTGCTGAAGGACGTCGATCTACGCACACTCATCCCGAAGGATATGAGCGAAGACGAGCTTTTGCCGCCCTGCGGGAAAATCACCAACAGAGTCGAATCCGCGCGGTGAGACCGATGAGCGCGCCGATCGCCAAAACGCGGCGGCCTTTTGCGCTTAATGGTCACCGTTGCGATGGGGGGACGCCGATTGTCGCGACGGCGCGACGGCCGCGCGCCTCGAATTTTGCGACGACGGCGCGCGGCGGGTTTACCGCGAGTAGAACTCGATCACGAGGTTCGGCTCCATCAGCACCGGATAGGGCACGTCGGAGGGCAACGGAACGCGCGTGACTTTCGCGGTCATCTTGTTGTGGTCAACCTCGTAATAGTCCGGCACGTCGCGCTCGGCGAGCTGCTTCGCCTCGAGAACGATCAGGATTTCGCGCGAGGATTCCTTGACCTCGATCACGTCGCCGACCTTGACCTGATAGGAGGCGATGTTGACGCGCCGGCCATTGACCTTGATGTGGCCGTGGTTGACGAACTGGCGCGCGGAGAACACCGTCGGCACGAATTTCGCCCGGTACACCACCGCGTCGAGGCGGCGCTCCAAGAGGCCGATCAGATTGTCGCCTGAGTCGCCGCGCATGCGGATCGCCTCGGCGTAATATTTGCGGAACTGCTTTTCCGAAATATTGCCGTAATAGCCCTTGAGCTTCTGCTTCGCCTTGAGCTGCGTGCCAAAATCTGAGAGCTTGCCCTTGCGCCGCTGGCCGTGCTGGCCGGGTCCATATTCGCGCCGGTTGACCGGACTTTTCGGACGGCCCCAGATATTCTGGCCCATGCGTCGGTCGATTTTATACTTCGCTTCTGCGCGCTTCGTCATCGCGTGTCCTCTAAACGGGTTTGCCGGCGATGAGGACGCGTGAGAAAACGCCGGGCGCTTTTTGGCAAAGCGCGGCGCAAAAACTCGCGTCCTCCCGCAAGCGGGGGAGGAACGCGCCCTCCTCTGCCAGCCCTTGAAGGGACCGGCCAACAGGCGTTCTCTTCATTTTGAAGGAGGCGCCGCGGGTGCGTTTGGGCGGGACAAGCCCGCCACAGGCCATGCGCGCCATGAGGCGACGCAAGCGGTGGTGGTTAGAGGAGTTTCGCCCGGGCGTCAAGGGAGACGGCGATAATGCAGCAATTCTAAATTGCGTTGAATCGTGGGATTCCCACCGGGCTTGAAACATGA
>DAITNE010000038.1:8004-8859 GCA_036834765.1 Methylocella sp. | reverse complement strand
TCCATCCGAATTACAAGCGCGGCCAAGCGGTCTATGTGAACGACGCCAGCCGCGCCGTCGGCGTCGTGCAATCGCTGCTGTCGAAGAGCGCGCGGGACGAGACGATCGCCGCGGTCAGGGCGGAGTATCGCAAGGTCGCCGATGCGCATAAGCGCTCGGAGGCGGACAAACAGCGGCTGCCGCTGGCCAAAGCCCGCGCCAACGCCTTGCGGCTCGACTGGGAAAATTACGCGCCGCCGCGCCCGGCGTTTACCGGCGCGCGAGTCCTGCGGAGCTACAGCGTCGCCGAACTCGTGCCCTATATCGACTGGACGCCGTTCTTCCAGACCTGGGAGCTGCGCGGCCGCTATCCCGCCATTCTCGACGACCCGAAACAGGGCGAGGCCGCGCGACAGCTCTTCGACGATGCGCAAGCCATGCTGAAGCGGATCGTCGACGAGCATTGGTTCGACCCGAAAGCGGTGATCGGGTTCTGGCCGGCGAACGCCGTCGGCGACGATATCGCGCTCTACACGGGCGAATCCCGCACCGAGAAGCTCGCGACCTTCCACACCTTGCGGCAGCAGTTGCTCCGCCGCGATGGCAAGCCCAATCTCGCGCTCGCCGATTTCGTCGCCCCGATGGAGAGCGGCAAGGCCGATTACATAGGCGCCTTCGTCGTGACCGCGGGGGCGCAGGAGGGCAAGATCGCCGATCGCTTCGCCAAGGCCAATGACGATTATGGCTCGATCATGGTGAAGGCGCTCGCCGACCGCATCGCCGAAGCGCTGGCCGAGCGGATGCATGAACGCGTGCGGCGCGAGTTCTGGGGTTACGCCGCCGACGAGGTGCTGGCCGATGAGGCGCGGCTCAAGG
>DAITNE010000038.1:0-7994 GCA_036834765.1 Methylocella sp. | reverse complement strand
GGAGGAATATGCCGGCATTCGCCCGGCGCCCGGCTATCCGGCGCAACCCGACCACACCGAAAAGGCGACGCTGTTCGAGCTTCTCGGCGCGCATCGGCGCATCGGCGTATCTTTGACGGAGAGCTTCGCGATGTGGCCCGGGGCGTCTGTGTCGGGGCTCTATTTCGCCCATCCACAAGCGCATTATTTCGGGGTGGCGAAGGTCGAGCGCGACCAGGTCGAGGATTATGCGCTCCGCAAGGGGATGAGCCTGGCCGAAGTCGAGCGCTGGCTTGCGCCGGTCCTCAACTATAGCCCGGCGGTGGTGGCGGAGGCCGCCGCGGCCGCGGAGTAACCGCAGCGCAGATGGCCGCGCGCGCCGTCCCGCGCGCCTCTATCCCCTTTTCCTTCCACCCGCGTTGCGCGCTAGACTGAAGCGGCGATGATTCGAAGGTAGAGCTGAGGATGGGCGCAAACTCAATCGACGCCGTGGGCGATCATTTCATCGTCGGGCTGCGGCCGACGCCAAGTCTCGATGATCGCGACCGCGCGCTGCTGCAGGATTTGAAGCCCGCCGGCGTCATTCTCTTCAAAAGCAATTTTCGCCACGATCTGCCCTATCAAGGCTGGCTCGACAGCCACCGCCGGCTGATCGACGATATTCGCGCCGCGGCGGGGCGGGAAAACCTGCTGATCGCAGTCGATCATGAGGGCGGCCGCGTCTGCCGCACGCCGACGCCCATCACCCGCTTCTCCTACGCCGCGCGCTGGGCGGGCGAATCCGCCGCCGTCGGCGCCGCGATGGGGCAAGAACTCGCGAGCCTTGGCTTCAACCTCAACTTCGCGCCGGTGCTCGACATTCACACCAATCCCTTAAATCCGGTCATCGGCGCGCGGGCTTTCGGATCGACTCCCGAGGCTGTCATCGCGGCGGCGCTGCCCTTCATGCGGGCGATGCAGGGGGAGGGCGTCATCGCCTGCGGCAAGCATTTTCCCGGTCACGGCGACACCAGCGTCGATTCGCATCTCGGGCTGCCGACGCAAGGCTCGGATCTCGACGCACTGCGCAGGCGCGAGCTCGCGCCGTTCGCCGCGGCGGTCGCGGCCGGCATTCCGATGATCATGACCTCGCATATCCTTTATCCCAACATCGACGCCGACGCGCCCGTCACGTTGTCCCGGCGCTTTATCACCTCGATCCTGCGCGAGGAACTCGGCTTTGACGGCGTCACGGTCTCCGACGATATCGGCATGGGCGCGATGAAGGGGTTTTTCGACTCAGCCGAAGCCGCCGCGCGGTTCCTCGCCGCCGGCTGCGACATGCTGATGGTCTGCGCGCATTTCACCGAGGCCGATCGCGCCCGGGGTTTCGCGAAGGGGATTCTCGACGCGACCGCCGACGGCCGGCTCGATCCGGCGTTGCTGGCGCGCTCAAAGACGCGGATCGCGGCCTTGCTCGAGCGTGCGGCGCCAAACGAGGTGCGGGCGCTTCCGGGCAGAGTCTTTGAGGCGCACGCGCGGGCCGGGGCGCTCTATTCGGCGCAAACCGTCGAAGTCGTTTGAGCCGCTGGAGTTTTGGGCTTCCGAGGGCAGCCCAAAACGTGGCCGTGCCGCCTTGTGTTAGAGCTTCAGCATCGCAGCGAAATCAGCTTCGCTGGACAACGCATCGACCGATGGGGCGCCGAGCCGGCATTGCCAAAATCAGTCAAAAGCGGCACTCTCCCTTCTGCTCGACGCCCGGCCAAGAACCGCTTTATCAATCGCGGCGGCGGTGGGGATGTGGCGACTTCCGCCTCGGCGAGCAAAGGCAGACGGCGGTCGGGCGATCGCGAGCGTCGCCCGCGAGGCTCGGCGGCGTACGGAGATGAAATGCCTCGCGTGCTTCCGGGAAAGATAGACACGCTGCTCGCCTTGCGGGCCAACGGCCGGCTGCTGGTCGGTCGCGAGCGGATCACGCTGCTCGAAGCCGTCATCAAACATGGCAGCATTACAAAAGCCGCCGAAGTGGCGGGGTTCAGTTACAAAACCGCCTGGGACGCGGTAAATGCGATCAATAATCTTCTGCCGCGTCCAGCTTTCATCACGCACACGGGCGGACCACGCGGCGGCGGCGCGGAAGTGACCGACGAAGGGCGGCGCCTGATCAGCATATTTCGCCGCCTCGAAGAAAAGCTCGGCCGCATTTCCGATAGCATCGCCGCCGACGGCCTCGAGCGCGAAGACGGATTTTTGTTCTGGGGCATGGGCCTGAAGCTCAGCGCCCGCAACGCCTTCCACTGCACCGTGATCGACGTCGCGCCGGGTCCCATTCACGTCGATGTCAGGCTGGAGATTTCCCCCGGCCTCGCCATATCCTCGATCGTGACGAATACGAGCGTCGGCGAACTCGGCCTCGCCCCGCGGCGCGCCGTCCTGGCTTTGGTCAACGCCAGCTCCGTCATGCTGGCGCCTTGCGAGGATGCGCCCCGCATTTCCGCCCGCAACAGCATACGAGGCCGCGTGCTCAAACGCTTCGACGGCGGCTCGGATGTCGAGGTCACCGTCGGTCTCGGCGACGGCAGGACGATGACCTCGATCATCACCGCGGAGAGCGCCGACGCCGCCGGCATCGAAGTGGGCGCACACGTCTATGCGATCTTCCAGAGTTCGAACGTCATACTGGCCAGCGACTGAGCGGCCCTGAGGCGAGGGCGGCGCGCCGGGCTTGCGTGAATACGATCCAGATGGTCAGGCAAGCGGTCAGGCTCTACCCTGGCTGGCCGCCGAGCCGGCGAGCAGGCCGCCATCGATGTTGATTTCCGCGCCTGTGATATAGGTCGCCTCGTCGGAGGCGAGCAGCACGGCGATCGCGGCCACCTCGTCGGACCTTCCAAATCGACGTAGCGGCGTGTCACTCACCAATGCGCTCATGCGCGCCTCTCGATCCGCGCCCGTCCCCAGCATCGGTTCCCACATGGGGGTTAGAATACCTGCGGGATGGACTGAGTTGCAGCAGATCCTTAGGCCCTGAGACGCGCACCAGAGCGCAACAGTCTTGGAGTGATTGCGGATTGCCGCTTTGGAGGACGCATAGGCGGCGGCGGTGGGAATGCCGACCAGCCCCGAACGAGAAGAAATGTTGATGATCGAGCCCGCGCCAGCGGGCGCATTGCGACGATCGCGTGCTTGCAGCCGAGGAATGCGCCGTCGAGGTTGGTCGCGTGAACCGCCCGCCAGTCGCTGAGCGTGGCGTGCTCGGGGTCGTGCGGGACCAGTCCGTCTTCAAAGCCTGTGATTCCCGCGTTGTTGACGAGGACGTCGAGTTGGCCATGCCGGCCGATGACCGTGGCGATGACGCGACGCCAGTCCTCCTCTTCCTGCACATCAAGCGATTCAAAGCAGGCCGATCGCCACGCTTTTCGGCGGCCAGGCGGCCGTTGCTCTCATCGATGTCGGTGAGGTAGACGTAGGCGCCTTCGGCGACGAACGCCTTGGCAATCGCTTCCCCGATGCCGCGAGCGGCGCCTGAAACAAGCGCGATTTTACCAGTCAGCCTACCCATTCTTGCACGCTCCAATTCCGAGCCAAATAGCGGCCGACCCGCCCAACGTGGGGGTCGTCGCCCGCAATCCTCTTTTTAGGACCTGAAAGCCATCGGCGGCGCGCCGGGCGCGAGCTTGACTTGCCGCATCAACTCTATAGAAACAGTGTACATTTCTATGGAGTTCACGAATGATCGGGGTTCGCCCACTTCGCCTTGCGGCTTGCTGCGCCATTTTCGCCGTCACGGCGATCTTTCCGTTTGTCTCCGCTTCGAAGGCGCAAGCCCAGACCGAACTGCTCAACGTCTCCTATGATCCGACTCGCGAACTTTACCGCGCGATCAATGAGGCTTTCATCGCCGACTGGAAAGCCAAGACCGGCGAGACGATCGCCGTTCGCGCTTCGCATGGCGGTTCGGGCGCTCAGGCGCGCGCCGTGATCGATGGCCTGCCGGCCGATGTCGTGACCCTGGCGCTCGCCGCCGATATCGATGCGATCGCGTCGAAATCGGGCAAGATTCCGGCCGATTGGCAAAAGCGCCTGCCGAATAATTCGGCTCCCTACACCTCGACGATCGTCCTCCTTGTGCGCAAGGGCAATCCGAAAGGCATCAAGGATTGGGACGATCTGGTGAAGCCGGGCGTCGCCGTCATCACGCCCAATCCGAAAACATCGGGCGGCGCGCGCTGGAATTTTCTCGCCGCGTGGGGTTATGCGTCGAAGAAGTTCAACGGCGATGAAGCCAAGATCAGGGATTTCATCGCGGCGATTTACAAGAATGCGCCGGTGCTCGATACCGGCGCGCGCGGTTCGACCATCACTTTCGCGCAGCGCGGGCAGGGCGACGTGCTGATCGCCTGGGAGAACGACGCGTTCCTCGCCTCCGAGGAGTTCGGCAAGGATCAGTTCGAGATCGTCGTTCCCTCGATCTCCGTTCTCGCCGAACCGCCTGTCACCCTGGTTGACGGCAATGTCGACGCCAAGAACACGCGCAAGCAGGCCGAAGCCTATCTCGAGTTCCTTTATACGCCGAAGGCGCAGGCGATCATCGCCAAGAACTATTATCACCCCGGAAAGCCGGAAGACGCCGATCCGAAGGATCTGGCCCATCTCGCCCATATCCCGCTGGTCACGATCGACGGCGACTTCGGCGGCTGGACCAAGGCGCAGGCGAAGTTCTTCGCCGAGGGCGGCGTGTTCGACCAGATCTACGCGGGGCATTGACGCGACAGGACCTCGCGCAACATCATTCAATTTCAATCCGCGCCGCTGTAAAGACAGAGGCGCCGCCCGGAGCTGACCGGGCCCGCGCAGATCAAAACGTCGCCGCCGCCAGCTGCGTCCCGTGGAGCTTTCCCGCCATGACCAACGCCAATTCCCGTAGCGCTGATCACCCGATCGAAGCATTCTTCCTCGAACGTTGGTCACCCCGCGCCTTCATCGGCGAGCCGATCTCCGACGCCGATCTCCACACCATCTTCGAGGCCGCGCGCTGGGCGCCATCCTCATTCAATTCGCAGCCCTGGCGTTTTCTCTACGCAAAGCGCGGCACGCCGGCCTTCGACAAGTTTCTCGGTCTGCTGATCGAATTCAACCAGTCGTGGGCGAAGAACGCCTCGGTCCTCATTATCGCCCTGTCGAAGAAAACCTTCACGCCGCCCGGCAAGACCGAGGCGGCACCGACGCACAGCCATTCGTTCGACACTGGCGCGGCCTGGGGTTATCTGGCGCTTCAGGCCTCGCGGTCGGGCTACGCCGCGCATGGCATGACCGGATTCGATATTCCGCGCGCGGCGGTGGAGTTGAACGTGCCGGACGATTACCGCGTCGAGGCCGCGATCGCCATTGGCCGGGTCGGCGACAAATCGATCCTGCCCGAATCTGTTCGCGCCAGGGAGCAGCCAAACGGCCGCAACCCGCAAAGCGACTTCGTCTTCGAGGGAGGCTTTCCCGCGTCCTGATCGGATGGCGTCACGGCGGCGGCATGTAAGGGAGCGGCTTCAAACTGTCCGGTTCCGCGTGCGAACCGGTCAAAAAAAGGGTGTTTCACGTGAAACACCCCCCCGTGAAACAGCGCGCCGGCTCTCAGCGCGGCAGAACGCTGGAGCCCATCAGGAACGTATCGACGGACTGCGCCGCCTGGCGGCCTTCGCGGATCGCCCAAACGACGAGCGATTGCCCGCGCCGCATGTCGCCGCAGGCGAACACTTTCGGCAATGAGGTCTTGTAGCTGACCTGGTCCGCGGCGACATTGCCGCGCGGATCGAGCTTCACGCCAAGACTCTCAAGCAGTCCGTCATGGACGGGCGAAACGAAACCCATGGCGAGCAGCACGAGATCGGCCCTGAGCTCGAAGGCGCTGTCCGGGATCTCCTTGAACTTCTCGTCGACCTGGACGCAGACGATCTTCTTGACGACGCCGTCCTCGCCATGGATCGCCTTGGTCAGCACCGAGAATTCCCGCTTTGCGCCTTCTTCCTGAGACGAAGATGTACGAAGCTTTAGCGGCCAGTTTGGCCAGGTCAGCAGCTTGTTCTCCTTCTCGGGCGGGATCGGCATGATTTCGAGCTGGGTCACGGACAGCGCGCCCTGGCGGATCGAGGTGCCGATGCAGTCGGAGCCGGTGTCGCCGCCGCCGATGACGACGACATGCTTCGCCCCCGCGAGGATCGGCTCATTGCTGTGCACGGGCTCGCGGCTGACGCGGCGATTTTGCTGCGGCAGGAACTCCATCGCGAAATGGACGCCCGAAAGGTCGCGGCCGGGGACCGGAAGATCGCGCGGCTTCTCGGCGCCGCCGGAGAGAACGACCGCGTCGTAATCATTCAAGAGGGCCTGCGCATCGATGTCGACGCCGACATTGACGCCGACATGGAACTCGACGCCTTCAGCCTGCATCTGATCGATGCGGCGATCGATCAGGTGCTTCTCCATCTTGAAGTCGGGGATGCCATAGCGCAGCAGGCCGCCGGGCTTGCCGTTTTTCTCGTAGACATGCACCTCGTGCCCGACGCGCGCCAATTGCTGCGCGCAGGCGAGGCCGGCGGGGCCGGAGCCGACGACGGCGACCCGCTTGCCGGTCTTCTGCGACGGCAGCTCCGGCGGCAACCAGCCATTGGCCCAGGCGCGATCGACGATGGCGCATTCGATCGTCTTGATCGTCACCGGCGTATCGTTGAGGTTGAGCGTGCAGGAGGCTTCGCACGGCGCGGGGCAGACGCGGCCGGTGAATTCAGGAAAATTATTGGTCGAGTGCAGGTTGCGGGAGGCCTCCTCCCAATCCGCGTGATAGACGAGATCGTTCCAGTCGGGGATCTGATTGTTGACCGGGCAGCCGGTGTGGCAATAGGGGATGCCGCAATTCATGCAGCGCGCGGCCTGATCCTTCGTCGCCTCTTCCGACAGCGGGATCATGAACTCCTTATAGTGGCGAATCCGGTCGGACGCGGGCGCATAGCGCCGGTCGCGCCGGTCGATTTCCAAGAATCCTGTCACCTTGCCCATAAAAATCCCTCTACCGCACTGTGCGGCCCGCGACGCGGCAGCCCGCGCCGCGCCATCTCCCCGTTTGCGTCCGCGCTCAAGGCGAACGGCTCAATCGCGCAGATCAACATGCAGGATTTGCGCCTCTGTCAAGACGCAATGCGCGGGTTTTTGGCTTCGCCGTCCGCCCTCAAAGTCCGACGGCCGCGAGAAGCTTCTGACCCTGCTCCAGTTTCATCTCCTCGATGGCGCGGCGATATTCGACCGGCATCACCTTGCGGAATTTGGTTTTGTAATCGTCCCAATGGTCGAGGATCAGCCGCGCCCGCGCCGAGCCGGTGCGCGCGGCGTGCTCGGTGATCATCTGATGCAGCCGTTCGGCGTCGAAGCGGGTCATGTCGCCCATCACGTCGACGCGGCCATGCGAGTCGAGATCGCCGCCCTGATGATAGCTGCTTTGCATCACGGCTTCTTCTTCCTCGACCGGCTGCAGCTCGACCATCGCAAGATTACAGCGCTCGGCGAAATTTCCCTCCTCGTCGAGCACATAGGCGATGCCGCCCGACATGCCGGCGGCGAAATTGCGCCCGGTGCGTCCGATGACGACGACAATGCCGCCCGTCATATATTCGCAGCCGTGATCGCCGACGCCCTCGACAACGGCGAGCGCACCGGAGTTGCGCACGGCGAAACGCTCGCCTGCGACGCCGCTGAAATAGCACTCGCCCGAGATCGCCCCATAGAGCGCGGTATTGCCGATGATGATCGCATCCGTCGCCGCGATCCGTGAGGCCGGCGAGGGCCGGATGATGATCTGTCCGCCGGAGAGACCCTTGCCGACATAGTCGTTCGCCTGACCCTCGAGTTCGAGCGTGACGCCAGCGGCGAGCCACGCGCCGAAGCTCTGCCCCGCGGTTCCTTTCGCCACAATGTGGATCGTTCCGCGCGGCAGGCCGGCGTGGCCGTAGCGACGGGCGACCTCGCCCGACAACATCGCGCCTGTGGTGCGG
>DAITNE010000037.1:0-8947 GCA_036834765.1 Methylocella sp. | reverse complement strand
CCGGGCTTTCCGCCGACGTTCAGGACATCGTCGACCGGTCGCTCGGCTGAAGGAGGACTCGATGAGCGAGCAACTCTGGAGCGCGGTCGACGCCTATCTTTGCGGCCTTCTCGTCCCGGGCGATCCGGCGCTTGACGCCGCCCTAGAGGCGAGCGCCGCCGCCGGCTTGCCGCCGATCCAGGTCGCGCCGAACCAGGGCAAGCTGCTGCAGCTGCTGGCGCGCATGATCGGCGCCCGGCGCATTCTCGAAATCGGCACGCTCGGCGGCTACAGCACGATCTGGCTCGCGAGGGCGCTGCCGGCGGACGGAACTCTGATCACCTTGGAGGCCGACGCAAAACACGCCGACGTCGCCCGCGCCAATTTTTCTCGGGCGGGCATCGACCGCCAAATCGATCTTCGCCTCGGACTTGCGCTGGATACGCTCAAGCAGATTTCGACTGAAGGGATCGCGCCCTTCGATCTCGTTTTCATCGACGCCGACAAGGCGAACATTCCCGCCTATTTCAGCTTCGCGCTCGACCTCACGCGCCGCGGCGGGTTGATCATCGTCGACAATGTCATCCGGAGCGGCGCCGTCATCGACGCGGCGAGCGCCGACCCTGACATTCGGGGCATCCGCCAATTCAACGAACGCATCGCCCGCGAGCCGCGCGTCAGCGCAACGGCCATCCAGACGGTGGGATCCAAGGGCCATGACGGTTTCGCCCTGGCGCTGGTGACGGCCGATCCGTAACCTTTGCGGATCGCGCGGCGCGGCGCGGCCGGCATCGCACAAGCCTGATTGCGGACGAAAATATATTTGCGGGGCAATGCGATAGCCTGGTTATCGCGCTAAAGCTCCCGCTACGCGGCGCAGCGCAGCAATTCGCTTTTCCTGCGGATTTCGCGCCGAACTCCGCGATTCGCGCAAAAATTTACATTCATTTTTAATGAATTCCTCTGGACAAAAAACCCAAGTCGGAGTCTCATGATTCTCGACTCGGGGAGATGCGGCACATCGCTCCAGTCAGTTTCGAGGGGGCCTGACATGGCGCGTGCAAACGCGGCTGGCGTCGCTGCACATGCAGGGGCGCAGCCTGAACTTGCCCGGACGGCGGAGCTTCACGCTCCGGCGTTGGCGGGATTCAAATCTCTCGAAATCTGGGTGCGGCGCGGCGTTCCAGCGATGGTGGCGCTGTTCATCGGCGCCCTCGTCGCGACAACGGCGGCGATGTCACACGATTCCTACGATCGCACAGTGTCCGACGCCTTGACCGACCTTGAGCTTCTCGCCGCGGTGGTCGCCGACGATCTCCGCGATACGCTGAAGCAAACCCCCTCCGGCGATATCGAGGCAACCCTTGCGGACGCTGTGCCGTCCCGCGCCCTCGCCCGCGGCGAGCAGGTGCTCATCACCAACCTCGCGGGCGACATCGTCGCCGCCGCCCCGGCTGCGCTCGGCGTCAAAGGCTCCCTTACGGATTATCTCGGCGCCGCGCAGCCGCTCACCATCTTCGCCGAAAAGGCGGGCGTGTTGCGCATCAACCTCGGGAACGGCGCCGACGCGCTGGCGACAGTGCGCACATTGCGGGGGCCGTTCGGCCAGGTGGCCATCGTCTATCCCATGGCGGCGGTCGTCGCCGAGTGGCGCGCCAACGCGTTCCGCACCGCCATTCTTCTCGGCTTGTCGGCGCTCGTCCTTGTCGCCCTCGCCTTCGCCTATTTCTGGCAGGCGTCCCGCGCGCGGGACTCCGACCACGCCTGCGAGCGCGTCCGCGAACGCATCGACACCGCGCTGAGCCGCGGCCGATGCGGGCTTTGGGACTGGGATCTGGCGCGCGGCCGGATCTATTGGTCGGATTCTATGTATCAGATCCTCGGGCTGACGCCGGCCGGAAATTTCCTCTCCTTCGGCGACGTCAACGCGCTGGTGCATCCGCAAGATGGCGATCTCGCCGCCATAGCCGAGATGCTGACGGCGGCGAAGGCCGACTCGGTCGACCACGCTTTCCGCATGCAGAACGTCAGCGGAGAGTGGGTCTGGCTGCGCGCGCGGGCCGAACTCGTCAGGGAGCGGCCGGGATCGACGCCCCATCTCGTCGGCATCGCCGTCGACATCACCGAACAGAAAGCGCTCGCCGAGCGCACCGCCACCGCCGACATGCGCCTGCGCGACGCGATCGAATCCGTGTCCGAGGCTTTCGTTCTTTGGGACGCCGACAATCAGCTTGTCATGTGCAATTCGAAGTTCCAGAAATTCCACAATCTTTCGAGCGAAGCGGTCGCCGCCGGGACACCCTATGTGCAGGTCATGGAGAGAGGGACGCCGCCGCTCATTCAGGCCCAGACGGCGCTTGGCGAACGGCCGCAGGCCGGCGCGCGCACCTATGAGGCGCGCCTCGGCGATGGGCGCTGGTTGCAGATCAATGAGCGGCGCACCAAGGACGGCGGCTATGTCTCCGTCGGCACCGACATCACCGCGCTGAAGCGGCACGAAGAACAATTGATGGAGAGCGAGCGGCGCCTGATGGCGACCGTCGCGGACCTGCGCAAATCGCGCCAAACCCTCGAATTGCAGGCGCAGCAGCTCGCCGATCTCGCCGAGAAATATCTGGAGCAAAAGGCCGAGGCTGAAACCGCCAACAGGGCGAAGTCGGAATTCCTCGCCAATATGAGCCATGAGCTGCGCACGCCGCTCAACGCAATCATCGGCTTCTCGGAACTGATGCAGCAGGAGACTTTTGGGCCGCTCGGCTCGCAAAAATATGTCGACTATTCGAGCGACATCAAGCAAAGCGGCGAATATCTGCTCGGCGTCATCTCCGACGTGCTCGATATGTCGCGGCTCGAAGCCGGCCGGGTCCGGCTCCAAAAGAGCGATTTCGAGATCGACGCGGCGGTTGCGGGCGCCCTCTCGGAGATTGAGCTGATCGCGCGCGAGAAAGACATCGTCGTCGTCGCCGAAAGCCTGCCCGGCAAGCGCATCCATGCCGACCGCACGGCGTTGGAGAAGATCCTCACGATCCTGCTTCGCAACGCCGTAAAATTCACGCCGAACGAGGGTCGCATCAGCGTGCGCACGCGGCTGATTCAGGGTGCCCTAAATGTTTATGTGCAGGATACCGGCATGGGCATCGCGGCGGCGCCGCTGGCGCGGCTTGGACGGCCGTTCGAACAGCTCGACGGCGCGCTCGATAATGGCATGAAAGGCTCCGGGCTCGGCCTTGCGATCGCCCGTTCCCTGGTCGATCTGCACGGCGGCTCCATGCGCATTCGCTCGACTGTCGGTGCCGGCACGATCGTCCGCGTGCATCTGCCGCAAGCGCGCGATGCGCCGCGTCAGAAGCTGTTGCTCGCGACCGCCGCGCCGCGCCGCCCGCAGCCGACCGCGCCGAAACTGCGGGCGTCAGGGCGGGGATAGAATACGCCTGAAAGCGGCGCGCACCTTGTGGCGCGCCTCCCTCAAAGCGTCCTCGAGCGCGCTCATGCTCGGCAGCTCGGCGGCGTTGGCGAGGCGGCGCTTGACCGCCTCGCTCGCCTGCTGGGGATCGGCGCCGGGATCCAGGGTCAGCCGCAGCATCTGCGTGACATCGGTCATCAGTCGATGCGCGGAAAGAAAGGTCTGCGCCTCGTCCGCCTCGATCAAGCCGAGCTTCGCCGCCGTGTCGATCACGGCGCAGGTTGAGACATCGATCAGCGACGGGTGCTCATGGGCGTGGCGCAGCAGCAGATATTGCGCCAGAAACTCGATGTCGATCAGGCCGCCCGCGGCGAGCTTCAGGTCCCATGAATCCTGATCGCCCTTGACGCTCGCGATCAGCTTTCGCATGCCGGCGACGTCGCGCGCGAGGCCTTTGGGCGGCTCGCGCATCAGCACGGCGCGGATGGCCGCGCCCGTCTCCTCGGCGAGCCCGGCGTCGCCCGCGATGCAGCGCGCGCGGCAAAGAGCCATGTGCTCCCATGTTTCGGCGGCGCCGTTCTGATAATCGACGAAGCTGCGAAGCTGCGTCGCCAACGGCCCCTGATTGCCGGACGGGCGCAGGCGGAGGTCAACCTGATAGAGTAAGCCGCGTTTCGTCGCGACCGTCAAAGCGGAGACGAGGCGTTGCGCGATGCGCGTGTAGTACTGCACGGCGTGAAGCGGGCGCGCGCCATCGGATTCCGGCTGCTCGCGATCGAAATCATAGATGAGGATGAGATCGAGATCGGAGGCCGCCGTCATCTCGCGCGAACCGAGCTTGCCAAGGCCAAGGACGATCGAACGGCCGCCTGGAACTCGCCCGTGCTCGGCGGCGAAATCGCGCTCGACGAAGGCCAGCGCCGTCTTGACGATGCTCGCCGCCAACGCCGAATAGTCTCGTCCCGCCTCCGCCGGGCGGATCGCGCCGGAGAGCAGCTTGAGCCCGATCGGAAAGGTCTCCTCCTTGGCGAAATCGCGCAGCGCATCGAGAAATTCCTCAAGATGCTGGGAGCGGTCCAAAAGCCGGCTGGCCCGCGCGTCGAAACCACTCTCGTCGATGCGGGACTCGAGGATGCGCGGGTCGATCGTCGCGTCGAGAATATGAGGATGGTTAATCACCATGCGGGCGAGCCGCGGGGCGCCGCCGAGAATATCGGCGAAGAGCTCGCAGATGCGCGGATTGGATTTTAGCAGCGAGAACAGTTCGACAGCCGCCGGCATGCGGGCGAGCGCGGCGTCGAAACCGGCGAGCGCGGTGTCAGGATCGCCGGAGCTGGCGAAGGCCTGCACGAGGCCCGGCACGAGTTCGGTCAACACCTCCCTCGCCCGCGCGGTGCGCACCGCGGGCCGGCGGCCGAAATGCCAGCCGCGGATCGTCTCCGCTGCGGCGGGCGCGTCCTTGAAGCCGAGCCGCGACAAGGTTTCGAGCGTCTCCGGATCGTCCTCGGTGCCGGTGAAGACGAGGCTGCCGACTTCGGCGTCAAGCGCCGGCGCGGATTCGAACAGCAGCGCATAATGGTGCGAGACCCGCCCCATGTGATGCATGAGGAAGGCCTCGAAATCCGCTTCCCGGGTGAAACCGCAAAAGCGTGAAAAGCGGCGGAGCTCTTTGGCGTCATCCGGCAGGCGCTGGGTCTGCTCGTCGGCGATCATCTGCAGGCGATGCTCGATCTCGCGCAAAACGAGATAGGCCGCAGTGAGGTCGTTCACCGCGCCGCTCGTCACCTTGCCGTCGGCGCCAAGTTCGGCGAGCATTTCGAGCGTGCGCGAACCGCGCAGGTTCGCCCGCTTGCCGCCGAAGATCAGTTGCTGGGTCTGGACGAAAAACTCGATCTCGCGAATGCCGCCGCGTCCGAGCTTGACGTCGTGGCCCGGAACAGTGACCTCGGCGTGGCCGCGCACGGCATGGATCTGCCGCTTCATCGCGTGGATGTCGGCGAGCGCCGCATAATCGAAATATTTGCGCCAGACGAAGGGCGTCAGCGTCTGGAGAAAAGCACGGCCGAGCGCGATGTCGCCCGCCGCCGGACGCGCCTTGATATAGGCCGCGCGCTCCCAGTTCTGGCCAAGCATTTCGTAATAGCCGTAGGCCGCGGGAAGGGCGACCGCGACCGCGGTCGAGCCTGGATCTGGCCGCAGCCGCAAATCGACCCGCAGCACATAGGAATCGCCGGTGCGCTCCTGCAGCAGTTTGACGAAGCGCTTGGTCAGGCGCACGAAAAGGCTGGCGGGATCAGCGACGCCGGCGACGGCCGGCGATTCCGGATCATAGAAAATCGCAAGATCGACATCGCTCGAATAATTGAGCTCGAAAGCGCCAAGCTTGCCGAGCGCGAGAATGGTCAGCCCGCAGCCGGTCTCGGGCTCGCTCACCGAGGCGAGCTTCAGATTGCCGGCGCGATGCGCCTCCCGCAGCAGGAAGCGCAGGGCGGCCTTGATGAAGGCGTCGGCGGCGCTTGAAAGCGCGCGCGTGGTCGCAACGACATCGGCGGCGCCGCTAAGATCGGCGAGCGCGATGAGGAGCGCCGCCTCCTGCCGCGCGAGGCGCAGGGCGCGCATGACGGCGGCCTCGTCCGGGGTGCCATCGCAGGCGGCCTGCATGGCCGAGAGACAGTCCTCGAGGCGCGCTTGCGGGTCGCTCGCGAGGCAGCGTGCAAGGCGCCTGGGATCGCCGCTGGCGAGGCGCCAGAGGAAAGGCGAATGATCGGCGAGCGCTTCGAGCAGAGGTTTTACGCGCGGCTTCGCCGCGAGGGGGCGCAGATCAGCGGCCGCGTCGGAGCCGAGAAATTCACTGACCCGCGCCCGCGCGCGGCGCGGATCGGAAAGACGCGGGACCTCGCGGAGGCGCCTGTAGAGCGGGAGGGCCTCGGCCGGCCGCCGGGCGGATCGGGCAGGCTTGCGCGCCGGCGCCGCCAGCTTCTTGCTAGTCACGCCGCCGCCTCGGGGGGCGGGAGCAGCAGCTGCTGCACCGCTTCGCGCGAGAGCGCGACCGCGGGAAGCGAGATGACGACGCGAAGGCCCGGCGCGTTGTCTTCGATCCGCAAGGCGCCGTTGTGCAGCCGCGCCACGGCCGCCGCGAGCGAAAGCCCAAGCCCGGATCCGGGACGCGTGCGCGAATTCTCAAGCCGCACGAAGCGGCCCAGCACGCGCGCGCGATCGGCCTCGGCGATGCCCTCGCCACGATCGCCGACGCTGATTTCGACCGACGCGCCATTTCGATGCGCCGACAGGAGGACGCTGCGCTCGGCACCCGCCTCCTTGGCCTCCTTGGCCTCTTTGGTCTCCTTCAGCCCGTCACCGCCTCCGTATTTCAGCGCGTTGTCGACAAGATTTGCGATCGCCTGACCGATCAGCTCGCGGCTCCCGTGGATAATGAGGTTCGGCTCCGCATCGACGTTGAGCGCAAATCCGCGTTCCTCCGCGGCCGGCTCGTAGAGTTCGCCGACATCCCGCGTGACGAGACCGGCGTCGAAATCGATCATGCCCTCGCGGCCCGAGCCCGCCTCAGCGCGCGCGATGTTCAGGAGGGCGTCGAAAATCTGGATCAGGCGGTCGGATTCCTCGATCACTTTCTCCAGGGCGCCGCGATAATCCTCGGACGTCTTGCCGAATTGGAGCGCCTGTTCCGCGCGCCCGCGCAGGCGCGTCAGCGGCGTCTTCAGGTCGTGCGCGATATTGTCGGAGACCTGCTTCAGACCCGCCATGAGTTCGCCGATGCGATCCAGCATGGCGTTGAGGTTTTGCACCAGCCGGTCGAGTTCGTCTCCGGTTCCAGCGACTGGCAGCCGGCCCGTGAGATCGCCGGCGACGATGGTTCTGGCGTTGGCGTTGATGGCCTCGACGCGATTGAGCACCCGGCGCGCAACCCAAAGGCCGCCAAGCGTGCCGATGCCCACAAGCCAGAGCAGCGAAGTCAGGAGGGCATGGCCGAGGATGTGGCGCAAGCTATCGCCTTCCTCGAGATCATGTCCGACAAGCAGGTGGAAACCGCCCGGCAGGGCGAAGATGCGAGCCATCGCGCGGCGCTGCTTGCCGGCGCCGCCAGCCGGCTCGTAAGTGGTCTCGACAAGCCCGGGGCGCTCCAGCACGCCCGGCGGGAGGCTCGCGATATTGCCGGCGATGGGTTCCCCCGCGGCGGTGGTGACGAGATAGAGATCGGCACCCGGCCGCTGCGCACGGGTCTCGACGCTTTCGACGAGGCGGCGGATGCCGCCTTGCGCATATTGTTCGGAGAGGCCGCCGATGTCGGCTTCGACGGTTTGCGCCGTCTGCTGGTCGATCAGCATCTTCACATTGTCGCCGACGCTGTCGAGGACGAGCCCCGCGCCGATCGCCGAGATGACCAGATAAGCCAGCGAAATCTTGAAGACCGTGGTGCGGAAAAGCCTAGCGAGAGCCGTCACGGATCATGTATCCCGCGCCGCGTATGGTTTGCAGAAGCGGCGGCTCGAAACCCTTGTCGATCTTGCCGCGCAGCCGGGAAATATGCACGTCGATGACATTGGTCTGCGGATCGAAATGATAGTCCCAGACATTTTCGAGCAGCATCGTGCGCGTGACGACCTGCCCCGCGTGTTTCATCAGATATTCGAGTAGCCGGAATTCGCGCGGCTGAAGCTGGATCTCCTTGCCGTCGCGGGTGAGCTTATGGGCCAAGCGGTCGAGTTCGAGCCCATGCACGCGATAGACCGTGTCCTCCCCCGCCCCGGTCTGCTTGCGCCGCGCCAGAACCTCGGTTCGCGCAAGAAGCTCGGCGAAGGCGTACGGCTTCGCCAGATAATCGTCGCCGCCGGCGCGCAGGCCCTTGACGCGATCGTCGACCTGCCCGAGCGCCGAGAGGATCAGCGCCGGCGTCTCTATTTTTTGCGCGCGCAGGCCGCCAATCAGGGAAAGCCCATCGAGCTTCGGCAGCATCCGGTCGACGATCAGGACGTCATAATCCTCCTCGCGCGCGCGAGCGTAGCCTTCGAGCCCGTCGCCGACGTGATCGGCGACATGCCCCGCCTCGCGAAACGCCTTGGCCATGTAATTGGCCGCTTCCGAATCATCTTCGACGATGAGAATGCGCATGTAGGACATATACTCGCTTTCCCAAAAAAACGGCAGGCGAGGAGTTAGACTCCCGCCTGCCGCATCGTGGAATCCGCTTAGGGGCGGGGGGCGACCCGTCGCGGATCCGCGAATTCCGGCGCTCGAAGCTTAGGACGCCGGATTGGTGGCGATGGCGACGAAGCGCGTGCCCTCGCTGCCCTTGACGCGCAGCAGAACGGCTTTGCGGCCATCTTTCTTGGCGTCGGCCAGGATGGACGAGATCTCCGACGGCTTGCTGACCGCGTGTCCGCCCGCTTCCAGGATGACGTCGCCGACGCGAAGGCCCTTCTGCGCCGCGGCGCCATCGGGATTGATGTCGGCGACGACGACGCCGTCGCTGCCGGCGCCCTGCACCGACGAGGCGGGCGCGAGCTTCAGCCCAAGGTCGTTCAGCGCGGAATTCTCCGCGAGCGC
>DAITNE010000036.1:0-9005 GCA_036834765.1 Methylocella sp. | reverse complement strand
TAGCGGAATACGCCGCCGTCCGCGGCCACCAGCCAGTAGCCACCGCCGTCGGGGGTGGCCGACATGCCGACGATCGGAGAGTTCAGCCGGATCGCACCGGCAGATCCGAAGAAGCGCGCATCGCCGTAGCAGAACACGCCGCCATCGGAAGCCACCAACCAGTACCCGGCGCCGTCGGGGGTGGTCGCCATGCCGACCATCGGCTTGGCGAGGGTCATGCCCCCGGCCGAACCCAAGAAGCTGGCATCGCCGTAGCGGAACACGCCGCCGTGAGGCGCTTCGGCGCCCCCCGTCGCGCCGTGGAACGAATGGCGCGTTGCTTCGTTCCTAGCGATTTCGCCGCGTCTCGGATTTGATCTCGCGCGAGCCGGCCGCCATTCCGAGCGAGGGGGAAGATCACGATGATTTTGGATTCAATCAATCCGAAATCATGAGAGTGATCTATTCTTGGAGTTAGAGCGGGACGCGGGCGGAAAACCGGCTCCCGCTTTATCCTCGTCCCGATCGAACGCCCGGCGCTGGATCTTTAAATCAATGCAAAGCGGCGGCGGGTTCATATATACAGTGGGCTTATGTAGAGGCGCCCGCCTTGGCCGAGACGGCGAAATGCTTGAGATCCATTTTCCCGGACAACGGCGACGACCATATTTCGCAATCGGGAATATTTCGATGGAGACTCCAATGAAATCGATCGGCGCATTTGTTCTGGCGGTCGCGGCGCTCGCCGCGCCTTCGGCGGCTTTCGCCCAGACGCATAGCTACCCCGCGCCGGCGCCCGGATATTATCCTTACGATCCATGCGAGCCAGGCTATTCCGCGCAGTCGCAGGACCGGGCCGCCTATGATTGCTCGGGCACGCGCGGGCGAATTGGCCTTGGCGCAAGCCCGTTTCATCCCGAAGGGCCGGGCAACGTCACAATTACACGATAATCCGTCGCGCCGGGCATCGTGGATACCGCCCGGCTGAAGACGGGATCTATTCGTACAAGGGTCTATTCTACTGGAAGACAGAATTCGGCATTTCGAATCTGTTGTGATTTTTGACCGCGGGCGCGGCGCGGCGCGCGAGCGCCCACACCGCGTCCGTTTCGAATTCGGCCCCGGTCCAGGCGAGAGACCTGACCCTTATTGTGTCCGCATCCACCTCTATGACGGAGAAGCCAGCCCGCGTCTCCCGCGTCCGCAGCTATAGCGTGCCGGCGCCGACGGCGTAAGCGCATCCTTGCGCGCCGGACACGGGGATGGCGAAGGGATCATGCACATGGCCCGTTAGAATAAGGTCGACGCCGGCCTCGGCGAGGATGCGGGCGGCGGCCGCGCCGCGATGGACGCCGCCTGTCACGGCGGCGTATTCCGGCTCGATCAGGGGATGATGGCAGACGAGCACCTTCAGCGCCCTGGTGGCGACGCGCATTTCCGCCGCCGCCGCCCTGATTGCGGCGAGGTCGATCGCGCCTTCCGACCAGTCGGCCCGCAACTGGACGCCGCGCGCCGTGTTGAGGCTGCGAACGGTGAGGCCCGGAAGATAGGCCGCCGTCTTGTCGGGCCGGCCGACGTAATCGCGATAAAGCCTGAAAGGGGAGACGAACCGGCCAGCGAGGCTCCATTGGGGAACATCATGATTGCCGGGCGTCGCGATTTGCGGCTGGGGCAGGCGGGTCAGCCAGGCGCGCGCCGCTTCGAATTCATGCCGTCGCCCATTCGCCGTGATGTCGCCAGAGATGATCGTGAGATCGGGCGCGAACGCGTGGGCCGCTTCGATCGCGGCTTCCACGGCGCCCACGTTCTCGCAACCGAAATGAATATCGCTCAGATGGACGAGCTTTATGGTCACGCTCACTCAAATCTCTGCCGCCGCGGTCTTGTCAAGCCACTGACGGATATTGAGGCGCTTTCACAAGCGCCAGAATCGGGCCCGGATGAAAATTGATTTACATGAATATGATGGGATTATTGCATCTCTCCAATCCGGAAGACAAGCGATTGAAGACGCGGCCGTGACGGCCATGCTCTATTCCGCCGCCTCGGCCCTGGCGAAGGCCTCCGCCGTGCGCGATTGCTCGGCTTTCGCCCATCGCCGCACCGCGCCTTCGTCGAGCCCGAGCTCGCGCAGCACCGCCGCGGCGATGTCGAGGCCCGGCGGCGCGCCGCCATCGATGATGGCGGCGACGCCGGCCGCCGCGAAGGCGTCGCGTTCGTCCGGGCGGCCGACCACGACGAAGCGCTTGAGCTGGGGATAGGCGCGCGAGGTAATCGGGGTCAGCTCCCGCGATATTTCGATATTCGGCGCCGTGATGATCGCGATCTTGCGGTCATGCATGGCGAGCGGCTCCCAGATGCGGGGATCGGCGGCGTCGCCGAAAACGACCTTGTAGCCGTCGGCGTTGGCCTCCGCGAAGACTTTCTGGTTCTTTTCGATCGCCGCGTAGTCGATGTCGAATTCGGTCAAGGCGTCGGCGATGGTGCGCCCGATCGGTCCCATTCCGATGATCAGCACCGGGGCCGCGAATTCGCGCGCGATCAGTTCGCGCTCGTCCTTCGCCTTGCGCCGCGCGCGCATCTTGCCGGCGATTTTGCGTCCCGCCTTGGCGAGTGTCGGCGTCAACGCGAGGCTCAGCGCGACGGCGGATATGACGATGGCGGCGGCCGTGTCGCCAACCATCCGGCGCATCGCCGGCAGGCTGAGGATCACGAAAGCGAACTCCGACCCCTGCGCGAGAAGAAAGCCAAGCTGCATCGATCCCGGGACCGACCAGCGGAAGATCAGGCTCGAAGCGGCGTTGGTCGCGATCTTGACGGCGATGAGCAGGATGGTGACGGCGATCATCGCCGCCCAGTGCTGGCCGAGGTAGGCGAGATTGAGCGAGAGGCCGACTGAAATGAAGAAGAAACTGAGAAGCAGGTTGCGGAACGGCTTGGTTTCGGACTGGATGATCGGCCGGTAGGGCGTCTCGGCGATGATCATGCCGCCCAGGAATCCCCCCAGCGTCAGCGACAGCCCGATCTCGCCCGTCGCCCAGCTCGCGGCGAGCGCCACGAGGAGCGCGCTCGCGGTGAAGACTTCCGCGTTGTCGGTGCGGGCGATGAGGTCGAATAGCGGCCGCACGACGAGCCGGGCCAGCACAAAGGCGACGCCGAAGGCCACCGCGGCCTTGACGACGGCCATGACGAGCTGCGGCGCCATCGCGCCGCCGTCGCCGTTCAGCGCGTTGACGATGATGAGGAGAAAGATGGCGGCGACGTCCTGAAAGATCAAAATGGCGGTCGCCGTCATGCCGACCGGACAATTCTGCTGGCGCCGCTCGGCGATGAGGCCGGCGACGACCGCGGTCGAGGAGAGCGCCAGCGTCGCGCCGAGAATGAAGGCCGGCAGCGGCGCGAGGCCGATGAGGAGCGCGAGGAGGCCAAGGCCGAGCCCGCCGAGGGCGACCTGCACCGGTCCAAAGCCGAAAATGTCGCGCGCCTGGTCCTGAATGTTTTTCAGCGAAAAATGCAGGCCGATGTCGAACAGCAGGAAGACGACGCCAAGCTCCGCCAGAAGGGCGACCGTCGAACTTGCCTGAAACTGCAGGGCGCCGCTCGCCCGCAATATGATGCCGAGCGCCAGATAGCCGACGATCGGACTGAGCCGCGCCGCCCGGCACGCGATGGCCGCGACGACGCCGAAAAGCAGCAGCAGGACAACCGGCTCCAGCGAGTCGAGAACGGCGTTGGCGTGAGTCATGACGATAGGCCTCGCCTCGATTCGAGGAAGCGATGGATATCGGAGACGACGACCGATCCTTCCCCGACGGCTGAGGCGACCCGCTTGGTCGAGCCCGCCCGCACGTCGCCGACCGCAAAGATCCCCGGTTTCGAGGTGGCGTAGCGCGAGGCCGCCGTTCCGCCCGCCTCAAGGCCGGTCAGAACGAAGCCTTTGCCGTCCAGCGCAAGACAGCCGTCGAGCCAGCCCGTATTTGGCGTCGCTCCGATCATCACGAACATATTGCCGACGTCGAGGGTCTCGCTCCGCCCGCTGGCCCGACAGGTTAGGACGACCGAACGCAGCCGATCGTCGCCCTCAAGGGCGGTGATTTCGGTTTGCGTGCGCAGCGTGATCCTCGGCGAAGCCTCGATCCGCTCGATCAGATAATAGGACATGGTCGCCGCAAGACCCGTCGCGCGCACGACGATGTGGACATGCGCGGTGAGCGGGGCGAGAAACACGGCCGCCTGACCGGCGGAGTTGCCGCCGCCGACGACGATGACCTCCTCGCCGCGGCATAGCGCGGCCTCCATGGCGGTCGCGGCGTAATGGATGCCGGCGCCTTCGAAGCGTTCGTAATCGGGCACGGCGAGCCTGCGATAGCGCGCGCCCGAGGCGACGACGAGGCTCTCCGTGCGCGCCTCCCCGCCGCATTTGAGCCGCAGCACGAACGGCGATTTCGAGCAGTCGACCGCCGCCGCCTCGCGCGAAATCGCGAGCTTTGCGCCAAATTTCTGCGCCTGAACCTGGGCGCGGCCGGCCAGCGCCTGCCCCGAGATTCCGGTCGGAAAGCCGAGATAGTTCTCGATCCTCGAGCTGGTTCCCGCCTGCCCGCCCGGCGCTTCCCCCTCGATGACCAGCGTGTCGAGACCCTCGGACGCGGCGTAGACGGCGGCGGCGAGTCCGGCCGGTCCCGCGCCGACGACGATGACGTCATAGACCCGCGCGGGGTCGATCGTCTCGCTGAAGCCGAGCGCATCGGCGAGTTCCGCGTTCGAGGGGTTGCGCAGCACGCGGTGGCGGACGTCGATCACAACCGGCAATTCGGCGCCGGCGATGTCGCAGCATTCGAGGAAGCCGCCGGCGTCGGGATCGGCCTCTACGTCGATCAGCCGGTGTGGCGCAGCGTTGCGGGTGAGGAACCGTTGCAGGCGGATCGTGTCGGCGCCGTGCGCCGGACCGATCAGCACCACGGCGCCCTGCTCATGACGGATGAGGCCGACGCGGCGAAGGATGAAGGCGCGCGTGACGACTTCGCCGATGTCGGCCTCCGCGGCGGCCATACGGCGGAAGTCCGCATTCTTGATGCGGATCACCCGGCTCGCTTCGCTCGTTCTCGCGCTGACGAGCGTCTCGCGCTCGTTGAAGAGATTGACCTCGCCGGTGAACTCGCCTGCGGTGTGGACGCGGATGACGTTCGGCTCGCAGTCCTCGTTCTGGTCGATGATTTCAATCGCGCCGTCGAGCACGATGAAAAAATCGATTCTGCGGTCGCCGCGTTCGAACAGGATCGCGCCCGCGGGCAGATTCTCCTGCGTCCCGAACGTCGCGGCGCGCGCAATCTGTTCAGGCGTCAGTCGCGGAAAGGTCTGCCCCTCGCGCTCATAGGGGTCGGTCGGATCGATCGGCGGATCGTTTTCGGGCTTGGCGTCCAAAAATCGGTCTCCTGACCTAAGGCGCCTCGAAAATGCGCCTAGAACAATTCAGCGCCGCGACGCCGTTGTGGCCTCTGGCTCGATGAGGCCGGCCGCTTCCGGCTACCTCGATCATTGATCAGTTCCAGGCGACGGCGACGTAACGATTTGGTGAGCGCGCAGGGAAAAGCGACGTCAGGACGAAGCGCCTTTCGACCCCGCAAGGCCTTGCGCCACATCGCCGTCAGCGCCTTCGTAAAACGGCAAATCAATCAGGAATCGCGCGCCCGGCGGCGCGGTCTCGGCGTCGGGGGCGTCGGCCTGCACGGGCGGCGCGAGCGTCAGGGCGCCGCCGTGCGCACGGACGAGATCTGACGCGATGACGAGGCCAAGACCGGTTCCCCCGGCGCGGTCCGAGGTGAAAAATGCGGAGAACAACTTTGGCCGCGCCGCCGGCGGAACGCCGGGTCCTGTATCCGCCACCTCGATCACCATCCGCGCGGAGGGCGAGGCTTTACCCGCCGCAAGGCGGCCAGTCCTCGCCACCGCGCCATTGTCGTCTCGGGCGACGCTCTGCCGCCGCGCGCTGGTGCGAACCTGCGCCGGCCAGCCTGGCGCGGGGCCGGCGTTCTGCAGCGCTTCCGCTCCGTTGCGGAGAAGGTTGACGAGGACGCGGAACATCTGCTCGGCGTCCGCGACGATTTCGACGTCGGCCGGCACGTCGTTGACGATCTCAACAGCGCCGCCCGGCTGAAGCGCGATGCTTTCGGCCGCCTCCTCGACGAGCGGGCGCAAGGCGAACCGGCGCAGCCGCGGCGGCTCGTCGATGGCGCGGCCATAGGTCATGGTCGCCTGACAGAAGCGGATGGCGCGGTCGAGCGGCGCGACGAGCTTCGGCGCCAGCCTCTGGGCGAGCGGATCGGTGACGTTGGCGAGACGATCGGAGAGAAGCTGCGCGGAGGCCAGCATGTTGCGCATGTCGTGATTGATCTTCGCCACTGCGAGGCCGAGCGCCGCCAGATGTTTCTTCTGATTGAGCTCGCGGACCAGCGACTCCTGCATGATGGCGAGGGCGGCCTCGGCCTGGCCGATCTCGTGGTTGCGGCCGGACGGCGTGATGATGCGCGCGGCGTTTTCGGGGTCCGCCCCGAATTGCGTGATATTGGTCGTAAGGCGGCGCACCGGCCGCAGCACCATGATGTTGAAAGCGATCGTGGCGAGGCTCGCGACGATCGCCGACATGACCAGCGTCATGACCAGAAGACGCTTCGAATAGTCCTCCATGCCCTGTCTCAGAGGCCCCTCGTCCATCGTGATGGCGACGGATTCGCCGCCCATCGGCGCGGCGCCGAGGATGGTGATGACGCGCCCCCGCGGCGCCAGCATGGTCTCGATGGCGTGGGCCATGGACACGCCGAGGGAGGGCTGGCGCAGGTCGTAAACGGCGTCGACGGCGGGCGGTAGATCGGACGAGGCGAGGATGCGTTTCGCGCCATGCATGTCGAGGACGATGACTCGCGCGCGGACGCTGGCCAGAAGCTGGCGAGACAGATCCGGGGGAACCATCGCGCTTGGCGCCGCCTCCAGCACAAGCGCTGCGGTGTAGGCGGCGCTGAGCCGGTTGCGCAGCCAGTTTTCGCGATAGATGGAGATCGCCGGAAGATAGACCATCGTCGCGGCGAGCATGACGAAGCCAATGTTGAGCAGGAGGACCCGCTTGGCGAGCCCGAAGCCGAAACGGCGGCGGGTTTTTTGCGCGAGGCCGGGCGAGGTCGCGTTCGCAGTTTCGCCGGGCGCGCCGACCGCGTTCGGTTGGGCGTTGGGAGGCATCGCGAAATCGCTCATCGAACCGCCTGTTTCCTCCACCGCGAAGGCGGATCCGCCGGGCCGCCGCGCCCCCCGCGCCTGCCCCGCGACAGTCCCGCCGCCGGCCCTTCTCGCGGACCGACCTACAAAAAAACCGCTAGGAGCCTTGAAGAGAGGCTCGAACGGAAGCACGCACCACCTCCACGATATGGAGAGGGCGACGCGGTTGATCAACTCCCCGGCTGAAGGTCCGAACCTCGCCTTGCCGGGAATCTCGCCCGCGCCTGGCGGAAAGCGGTGCGGACGGACCTGCGGCCAGGCGCCAGTTTTTGCGCGATCAGCCGGGCGCGGCCCAACGTCGCGCCGTGCCGGCTACGGCGAGACACGCCCGGACGCGCATGGCCTGTTTCTCGGCACGATGCCGCTTTTTCGCCGTCGTTTCGGGCGCATACAGCCACCGACGCGCCCGACGGGAGGCGAATCCTTCGATTAATCAGGCGACATCGCGCCGCGGATCTGAGATGAATGTCGCAAATCCAGGATGGATGCAAGACAGGCGTCACAAGAACGCACGGCCAGGCTGATGGCGCAGTGGAGCTCGGGGCGTTCGCGCCCGACGAACTGCCGGTTGCTTCAAAAATCACGGCGATCATGATATAAGCTTCAGCTGAGGCTTTCGTTCAGTCATCTTTTTGGGGGCATGACATGCATATCGCAATGGTCGGGTCAGGATATGTCGGGCTGGTGTCCGGAGCATGCCTCGCCGACTTCGGGCATAATGTGGTCTGCATCGATACCGACGTCCAGAAAGTCGAGTCGCTGAAAGCCGGCAAGATGCCGATTTTCGAGCCAGGGCTCGCCGATCTCGTCGCCAACAATGTGCGTCAGAAAAGGCTTTCGTTCTCGACCGATCTCGCCTCGTCGGTGCGCAAGGCGGAAGCCGTCTTCATCGCCGTCGGGACGCCGTCCCGCCGCGGCGATGGCCACGCCGACCTCTCCTATGTGTATCAGGCCGCGCGCGACATCGCCGCGGGCCTCGACGGCTTCACGGTTGTGGTCACGAAGTCGACGGTTCCGGTCGGCACCGGCGATGAGGTCGAGCGCATCATCCGCGAAGCCCGCGCGGACGCCGAATTCGCGGTCGTCTCCAACCCGGAATTCCTGCGCGAAGGCGCGGCGATCGACGATTTCAAACGGCCCGACCGCATCGTCATCGGCGTCGACGACGAACGCGCGCAATTGGTCATGCAGGAAGTCTACCGCCCGCTTTACCTGAACCGCGCGCCGTTCCTCTTCACCAGCCGCCGCACGTCGGAACTCACCAAATATGCGGCGAATGCATTTCTGGCGACGAAAATCACCTTCATCAACGAAATCGCCGACCTCTGCGAGCGGGTCGGCGCCAATGTGCAGGATGTCGCGCGCGGCATCGGCCTCGACAACCGCATCGGCGCGAAGTTTCTGCATGCGGGGCCTGGCTATGGCGGCTCCTGCTTTCCCAAGGACACGCAGGCGCTGATCAAGACGGCGCAGGATCATGGCGCGCCGATGCGCATCGTCGAGACGGTCTCGGCCGTCAACGACCAGCGCAAGCGCGCCATGGCGCGCAAGGTCTTTGCCGCGCTCGGCGGATCGGTGCGCGGCAAGACCATCGCGGTGCTCGGGCTGACCTTCAAGCCGAACACCGACGACATGCGCGATTCGCCGGCGATTTCGATCATCACCGCGCTGCAGGACGGCGGCGCGCGGATCAACGCCTTCGATCCCGAGGGCATGGATCAGGCGCGCCTCGTCCTCGACGACCTCACCTTTTTCTATGA